>DATKMF010000259.1:0-38411 GCA_035542015.1 Candidatus Cybelea sp. | reverse complement strand
CCGGGAGAGTTCAAGGACGCGGGCGGGGTTGTCCTTGAATTGCGCATACTGACCCTGGAACCCGGCGAACTCTTTGGTGTGGTAGTCGGTCAGCCCGAAGTGGTCGAGCACGTCAGTCTTCCAAGCGCCGTTTTGGATCTCCCACTGCGCATTAGTCCCGACACAGCCGCCTAGCGCCGCGACCCGGTGGATAGCGTCGTCCCGAGTGCTGTCGTCGAACCAACCAGGGACTACGACAGCCATTACAGATTCCGGCTTTGGGATGCCAAACTGCCAAAAATCCCGAAGGCTGAAAAATGAACCCGAGTTAGCGAGGTCAGGCGCCGCGAATCGGGTATCAATAAGATTGTGAAGCATTCCTCAAAAACCGGGTACGTTAAATATAATATCGCCGGTATATTTTCCATAATATACATTATGCGAATAACATAACAAGATAACTCCACCAATCCAACAGATTAGACGAGATCTCATAACGCCGTGTGGAGCCTACTGGGTCACCGGCTCCCCAGGCGAGCCCGCGTCGTGGATGAGCGCCAGGTCGCCGATACGGAACCCGGGGTGTTGGGGCGGGTTCGCTGGTTGGGAGGTTGAGTCCTAATCCGCATGCCCCTGCGTCTATCGGCCCGGCGGAACTGAGGCGGTATCAGCCGGGCGCCCCTCCCGCGGTAATTGAGAGTTTGGAGGCCAGGATGCAGGTGTTTCGGTCGGCGCTCCAGCACGGCGATGACGAGCATCGCGCCGCCGCCGTTGGGGACGGCTCCGAGATCGGAAGGGCCCTCGCCCGCCGAATGGAGGAGCAAGCGGCGCTTTTTGCCTTCACGGAACGCCTCCGGGATGCGGGGTCGCTTGGCGACGTCTGCGATGCCGCCGTCGAGACCATCATGCGGGCGCTGCGCTGTCCGCGCGCGGCGGTCCTGTTGCTCGATGACGACGGGGTGATGCGGTTCGTCGCCTGGCGCGGACTTTCCGATATCTATCGGCGCGCGGTCGAAGGGCATTCGCCCTGGCGCGCGGATGCAGTCGATCCCGAGCCGGTCCTCATCCCCGATGCGGAAGCGTCCGGATTGGCGGAGGAATTGAAGAGCACCGTCCGGCTGGAGGGCATCTCCGCGGTCGCCTTCATCCCGTTGGAGGAAGGCGGCCGGCTGTTCGGCAAGTTCATGGCGTATTTTGACGCGCCCCACGACTTCACCCTGGCCGAGACCCAGCTCGCCCTCACGATCGCGCGGCAGCTCGGGCTGGGCGTCGAGCGGGTTCGCATCGAAGCCGCCCGGCTGAAGGCCGAGCGCGCGGCGCAACATCTGGCGGCGATCGTCGAATCCTCGGACGACGCCATCATCAGCAAGGACCTGGACGGTATCATCACCTCCTGGAACCGCGGCGCCGAGCGCATCTTCGGTTATGCGGCCGAGGAGGCCATCGGCCGGCCGATCACCCTGTTGATCCCCGAGGAGCGCCTGGAGGAAGAGCCGAAGATCCTGGGGAAAATTCGTTCGGGCGAGCGCGTCGATCATTTCGAGACCCTCCGGAGGCGCAAGGACGGAAGGCTCATCGACATCTCGCTGACCATCTCTCCGATCCGGGATCGCTGGGGTCGGATCGTCGGCGCCTCGAAGATTGCCCGCGACATCACCAGTCGCAAGGAGTCCGAGGCCAAGCTGCGCCAGAGCGAGCAACACCTCCAGGACCTGATGGCGGCCATACCGGCGGCGATCTACACGACCGACGCCGAGGGCAGGATCACCTATTTCAACCAGGCGGCCGTGGAGCTCGCCGGCCGGACGCCGGCCATCGGCAGCGACGAATGGTGCGTCACCTGGAAACTCTACCACCCCGACGGGACGCCCCTGCCGCACGACCAGTGCCCGATGGCGGTCGCGCTCAAGGAAGGGCGGTCGATCCGCAATGCAGAAGCGGTCGCCGAGCGGCCGGATGGAACGCGCGTGCCTTTCATCCCCTACCCCACGCCGCTTCGCGACGCCGAGGGCAGGGTCACCGGCGCGATCAACATGCTGGTCGACATCAGCGAGCGCAAGCAAGCGGAGACCCAGCAGCGGCTGCTGCTCGACGAGCTCAATCACCGCGTCAAGAACAACATGCAGATGCTGCAGTCCCTGCTCGCGTCGGCCGCGCGCAAGACCGAAAGCACCGAGGCCAGGCGTGTGCTCGCGGAAGCCGGTGAGCGGCTTGCCGTCATGGCGGCTGCGCAACGCGTGCTCTATGGCTCCGCCGACGGCACGCGCTACGAGGCCCAGGCTTTCCTCGACGCCGTCTGCCAGACGGCGGCACAAGCTTTTCCGTCGGGATTGGAGATCATCCGTTCGGCGGACGAAGGAGAGCTTCCGAACGACACGGCCATGCCCCTCGCCCTGGTGCTGAACGAGTTGCTGACCAATGCCGTAAAGCACGGACTCGGTGGCCGCGAGCGGGGTGTCATCCGGGTCAAGCTCGCCCGCCTTGGCGCGGGCATGGAGCTCTCGGTCGAAGACGACGGGCCGGGCTTCGAGCTCGGCCGCGTCAATGGACGCTCGTCAGGGCTGAAGCTGGTCGAGGGCCTGGCGCGCCAACTGCGCGGCCGATTCGAAGTCACCAGCGGCGAGGTGACGCGCTGCAGCCTGCGTTTCGCCTAGTGTGCAGGGCATGAGTACCTCGGACGTGCCAGGGCGACAGACTGACGTTCGGAAGCCCTCCGTCGATGCGTCGGCGGCCGCCGTCCCGCGGCCGTTCCGCTCGGGACCGGAGGCGGAAACGGCCGCCTACGGCAGCCCGGAGCGTCCGCGCGTTCTCGTGTTCGAGGACGATTTCCTGGTCTCGAGCGAAATCGAAGCCGCTCTGACCGAAGCCGGGTTCAATGTGGTCGGGGTCGCGGCTTCCGCGGAGGACGGCATCGCACTCGCGAGCGCCCTGCATCCGGCTGTGGCGGTCATGGATATCCGGCTCGCCGGGCCGCGGGACGGGATCGACGCCGCACTCGAGCTGTTCCGGACCAGGGGACTGCGCTGCGTGTTCGCGACGGCCCATATGGATGCCGAGGCTCGCCGGCGCGCGGCGCCCGCGCAACCCCTCGGCTGGCTGCAGAAGCCCTACGCCATGGCTTCGCTCGTCCATGCGGTCGAAGCGGCGGTGGCGCAGCTCAAGCAGAACCGCTAAATCCGGGTCGCGCGTCAGGGCTTGGATTCGGCTAAAAGAGCCGAGCCGAATGCCCACGGAGTCCGCGCATGACCAAGACGACCGGCGATCTCTCCCCCGCGCCCAGCCCGAGCGCGCTTGCCCTCGACCGTCTGCTCGCCATCATGGCGCAATTGCGCGATCCCGAGCATGGTTGCCCGTGGGATCTCGAGCAGAGCTTCCGCACCATCGTGCCGCATACGATCGAGGAGGCCTACGAGGTCGCGGATGCGATCGAGCGAGACGATCTCGGCGCCCTGCCCGGCGAGCTCGGCGACCTCATGTTCCAGGTCGTGTTCTATGCCCAGATGGCATCCGAGGCCGGCCTGTTCGACATGGGCGACGTGCTGGCGGCGATCAGCGACAAGATGATCGCCCGCCACCCGCATGTCTTCGGTGACGCGGAAATCAAGACTGCGACGGCGCAGACCGAAGCCTGGGAGATTCGCAAGGCCGAGGAGCGCGCCGCGGAGGCCGCGGCAGCCGGCCGGCGCCTGAGCGTGCTCGACGGGGTGGCGGCCGGCCTCCCTGCCCTCACCCGCGCCGAGAAGCTGCAGCGCCGCGCCGCCCGCATCGGCTTCGACTGGCCGTCGGCGCCACCCGTCATGGACAAGGTGCGCGAGGAGCTGGCCGAAGTCGAGGCGGAGCTCGGCGACGGCGGAAGCCGGGAGGCATTGGACGAGGAAGTCGGCGACCTGCTGTTCGCCTGCGCCAATCTCGCCCGCCATCTGGGGATCGATCCCGAGGGGGCCCTGCGCCGGGCCAATGCCAAGTTTGAGCGTCGATTCAGGCGGATGGAGGACTTGGCCGAAACCGCGGCCGGATCGGAGAGCGGGCAGCCCGCCGCCCCAGCCTCGCTCGAGCGCTTGGAGGCCTTGTGGCAGCGGGTGAAGGCGGAAGAAGGCCGCGGTTCTCCTAGCGAAGCATCACCATCGTGCAAATTCCGCAGATAACTGTGGCGATTGGAGAGTGCTGCGCCTCTCTAATCATGTGCTTCCTCTTCATTGCATTGAACTCTCGACCGGCTGCGGGCGACGCCTCTCCAGATCTTCGGTGTCTCGGAGGAGCTTTCGATGGCGAACATCAATGGCGATGCCGGCAATAACGTCCTGACGGGCACCAACGGAGACGACACGATCAACGGCGGCGCCGGGGCCGATTCCATGACCGGGCTTGCCGGCAATGACACCTACATCGTGGACAATGTCGGCGACACGGTGATCGAGGCGCCGAACGGCGGCACCGACGAGGTTCTGAGCTCCGTCACCTACACGCTGCCGGCCAACGTCGAGAACCTCGCCCTGACCGGCTCCGGCAACATCGACGGCACGGGCAACAGTCTCGCCAACGACATCACCGGGAACGACGGCAACAACATCCTGATCGGCAACGGCGGCAACGACACGCTGACGGGCGGCGGCGGCAACGACCGCTTGGTCGGCGGTACCGGCGACGACATCATGACCGGCGGCCTGGGCGACGACGTCTATTTCGTCGACAGCGTCCACGACAAGGTGGTGGAGACGACGAGCAACGCCGCCGGCGGCGGATACGACATCGTCGACAGCACGATCAGCTTCAGCATCGCCAGCCTCGTCAACATCGATGCGCTGAGGCTCTTCAACACCGTGGGCGACACCACGGCCACCGGCAACGCGCTCGACAACTTCATCCAGGGCTCCGACGGCGTCAATGTGATCGACGGCGGCAAGGGTGCCGATCTGATGGAAGGCGCCAAGGGCGACGACACCTACTACGTCGACAACGCCGGCGACCAGGTGGTGGAGTTCAAGGGCGAAGGCAACGACACGGTGATCAGCACGATCGCCCTCACCCAGGCCTTCGACCACGTGGAAAACTATACGTTCAACACCAAAGCGGCCGTGACCTTCACGGGCAGCAGCGCAGACAATGTCATCCATGGCGGCTCCGGCGAAGACTTCATCGATGGCAACGGCGGCAAGCGCGACTCGCTGTTCGGAGAGGCGGGAAATGATCATCTGACGGCCGGATCAGGCAACGACCGGCTGGACGGGGGCGCCGGCAACGACGTCCTCCACGGCGGCGGCGGCAATGACTATCTCGATGGAGGCACCGGCGCCGATACGATGGTGGGCGGATCGGGCAACGACGTCTACATCGTCGACAATGTCGGCGACCAGGTCACCGAGGGCGCGAATGGCGGCAGCCGCGACCAGATCGAAAGCTCGATCTCGATCGACCTCCTGGCCGACAACGTGGAGGAAGGAAGCCTGATGGGCAGCGCCAATCTGCACCTCACCGGCAACAGCCTCGACAACTTTCTCAATGGGAACGCCGGCAACAACGTCATCGTGGGCGGCGCCGGAAATGACCGGATCGACGGCGACGTGGGCAACGACACGCTGACCGGCGGCTCCGGCAAGGACGACTTCTGGTTCGAGCTCGAGACCGGTCTGCCGAACGACGGCAAGGACACGATCACCGATTTCAATCACGCCAAGGATCAGCTGACTTTCGACAATGTGTTGAACGACAACCACGACGGCGTGATCGACATCAACGATGTGCTCCACGACGTGACCAGCGTGGTGGATCACGGATCCGGCAAGGATGTCGATGTCACCTTCAGCAATGGCGGTGAGATCGTCTTCCAGGGCGTGGGAACGGGCGCCATTCACAGCCTCGAGGACCTGGTCTCCAGCCCGTCCCAGATCCATGTGATCCCGAACTGACCCTCACGGCGGAGGATCTTTCGATGGCGACGATCAACGGCACCAACGGCAACGACACCCTGACCGGCACCAACGGCGACGACACGATCAACGGCGGCGCCGGCGCCGATTCCATGGCGGGGCTCGCCGGCGACGATACCTATATCGTCGACAATCCCGGCGACACGGTGGTCGAGGCGCCGGGCGGCGGCACCGACACCGTGCTGAGCTCGATCAGCTACACGCTGCCGGCAAATGTCGAAAACCTGTCGCTGACGGGTCTCGGCAACATCAATGGCACCGGCAATAGCCATGCCAACGCCGTCACCGGCAATGACGGCATCAACGTTCTCAGCGGCGGCAACGGCGACGACAGTCTAAACGGTGGCGCCGGGAACGATGTCCTGATCGGCGGCAACGGCGACGACGTGCTGCGTGGCGGCACCGGCGACGACAGCATGACCGGTGGCGCCGGCGACGACACCTACTATGTCGACAGCATCCACGACACGGTGATCGAAACGGCCAATGGCGGCAACGACACCGTTTCCAGCCAGATCACTTTCAGCCTCGCCGGCCTCGCGAATGTCGAGAACCTCGTTCTCCGTAGCACCGCGGACCTCGACGCCACCGGCAACGCCCTCGACAACCACATCACGGGCAATGCCGGCAACAACGTCATCGACGGCGGCCTGGGCGCCGACGTGATGACCGGGGGCGACGGCAATGACACCTATCACGTCGACAATGCCGGCGATTCGGTCGTCGAAACCAGCGGCGGCGGCGCGCACGACACCATCATCAGCACCATCGTGCTGACCAGCGCGGTGGCGCATGTCGAGAACTACACCTTCGAGACCAGCGCCGCCGTCCATTTTACCGGCAGCGGCGCCAGCAACGTCATTACCGGCGGGTCGGGAAGCGACGTCATCGATGGCCACGGCGGCAACCAGGATCTCCTCTTCGGCGAGGCCGGCAACGATACCCTGACCACCGGCGACGGCAGCGATTACCTGGACGGCGGAACCGGCGCCGATGTCATGACGGGTGGCGCCGGCAACGACGTCTATGTCGTCGACAATGTCGGCGATCAGGTGATCGAATCCGCCGGTGGCGGCTTTCGGGATGTGGTGGAGAGCAGTGTCTCCATTGCCGCACTGTGGGACAATGTCGAGAACGCCGAACTGAGCGGCGCGGCCAATCTCACTCTCATCGGCAACAGCCTCGGCAACATCCTGGTCGGCAATACTGGTGCCAACACGATAAGCGGCGGCGGCGGCGGCGATACAATCTTCGGGTCGGCCGGGAATGACATGCTGTCGGGCGGCAACGGCAGTGACACCTTCGAGTTCGATTTCAGCGGCACCGGCAACCAGGGCAAAGACACGATCACCGATTTCAGTAAGACGCAGGATCAGCTCGCCTTCGCCGAACTGCCCGACTCGAACGGTGACGGCATGATCAATCTGGCCGACGTGCTGCATGACGTGACCAGCGTCATCGACCAGGGTGCAGGCAAAGCGGTGGTCGTGAGCTTCAACAACGGCACCGAGATCACCTTCAGCGGCGCCGGAACCGGTTCGGTCCACGGTCTCGAGGACCTGGTGGCGAGCCCCAGCCAGATCCATGTGGGCTAGAGCCTGAGCGATCGCCGACTAAGGCCGCGCCACCAGATCCATCAGGCTTGATGTATCCCAGCGAGGGCCGCCGCGCTGCTGGACCTGAGCGTAGAACTGGTCGACGAGGGCCGTGACCGGGAGGCGCGCGCCGTTGCGCTTCGCCTCGTCGAGGCAGATGGCGAGGTCCTTCCGCATCCAATCGACCGCGAAGCCGAAGTCGAACTTGCCTTGGACCATGGTATGGGCGCGGTTCTCCATCTGCCACGACTGCGCGGCGCCCTTCGAGATCACCTCGACCACCTTGGCCGTGTCGAGCCCGGCTCGCTTGGCGAAGTTCATGCCCTCCGCAAGCGCCTGGACCAGGCCCGCGATGCAGATCTGGTTCACCATCTTGGTGAGCTGGCCGCTGCCCAACGGCCCCATCAGTATGCAGGCCCGCGCATAGGCGTCGATTACCGGCTTGGCCTTGGCGAACGGCGTTTCGGCGCCGCCGACCATCACCGTGAGCTTGCCGTTCTCCGCCCCCGCCTGCCCGCCCGAGACCGGAGCATCGAGGAATCCGAGCCCCGCCTTCTCTGCCACGGCGCCCAGCTCTCGCGCGACCTCCGCGGATGCCGTCGTGTGATCGACGAAGATCGCGCCCTTGGCCATGCCGGCGAAGGCACCGTCCGAACCGGTGGTTATGCTGCGCAGGTCGTCGTCGTTGCCGACGCAGGCGAACACGATTTCGGAGCCTTGTGCGGCTTCCCGCGGTGTCGATGCCGCGCGCCCTTGATGCGTCTCGACCCATTTCGCCGCCTTGGCCGTGGTGCGGTTATAGACGGTGACCTCATGGCCCGCCTTCTTCAAATGGCCGGCCATCGGGAAGCCCATGACCCCCAGGCCGAGAAACGCAACTTTCATGCTGCCCTCATCGTCTCTTGGAATTGTGCGGTTCACTCCGGCGCCAGCAGCCGGCGCGCGATCTCGTCCCAGGTGGCGCGGTCTCGCGCAGCAAGAATGCCGCTGGCTCCAGCAGCGCGGCTCGGCTGATAGCCGGTTCCGTCGAAGTAGCTGACGTAGCCGCCGACCTCGCGAACGATCGCAACGCCCGGCGCGTGATCCCAGGGCATGACGCCGCTGAACATCAGGAAGTCGAGCTCGCCGCGGGCAAGGCGCAGATATTCCAGCCCGGCGCAGCGGATGGTCTTGACCTGCTCGACACGCTCGCGGCGCTGCAGGATGCGCTGGGCGACGACGCGGTCTCCCTTGCTACCGACACCCAGCGTGCCTCGAAAGCGGATCGGCGTCGTCGGCATAGGAAGGCGCTTGCCTGCGCTCCAGGCACCGCCGCCCGCCGAGCCGTAGCTGGTCGTATCGGTTACCGGATCGTAGATCCATCCGGCCAGCACGCGGTCGTGCTCGAGCAGCGCGAGCATGGTGCAGAACATCTCTCGCCCCTCGGCGAAATTGGCCGTGCCGTCGACCGGATCGATCACCCAGACCGGCTGGTCGGAGGCAAGCCGCGCCATGACCGTCGGGTCGCGGGCGCAGTCCTCCTCGCCGACCAGCAGCGAGCCCGGCAGCAGCGCGATCAGTTGCGGCGCGATTGCGGCTTCCATCGCCTCGTCGGCGACGGTGACGAAGTCGCCCGGACTCTTCTCGCGGATCTCGTGCCGCGCCAGCTGGCGAAAGCGCGGAAGGACTTCGGCGCGCGCCGTGTCGCGCAGCAGGGCCGCTACTTTGGCGGGATCGGGGATGGCCACTGCTGAGGCCGCTGCGATCACCCGCGCCCCGCGATCCAGTCGCGAATGGCCGCTTCGTCGTGGAGATAGTTCGCGCCGGACATGACATCGAGGCTCGCCGCCAGGCGGAGGAGATGCCACATGGCGGGATCGACCGCGTCGGTGTCGAGCTCCTCAATCTCGTCTTGGACCTCGCTTGCCCATTCCGCGGCGGCGGTGCGGCTGGTTGTGCCGTCGAGCACCGCCTGCAGCAGCGCCACGATCTCCTCGCGGGTGGGAACCGCAACCTCAGCCATGGCGACGCGTCGCCTCCTCTTCGGGCGGGATGACAACGACGGCGCCGTAGCGCCGCTCGAAGCGTTCGGCGGTATCGGGCGCGAGACGGACCGTCAGCACGATATCCTGGGGCCGGTCCTCGCGCGCGATCACTTCGCCATGCTCGTAGAGCCAGGCAACCGCTCCGCCCTGGTCATGGGCAAGCTTGTAGGATTGGGTCAGCAGGGCCGCCCCGATCCTGGTCTCGATCGCCGCAATCAGCCGGTCACAGCCTTCGCCGGTCAGGGCGGAGACGGCGAGCGCAGGATGCGGTCGTTTCTCCTGTTCGGCCAAGGCCGTCCGGGCCTCGGGGTCGTCGATCCGATCGATCTTGTTCAGCACCTCGATCACGCGCTCCTCCAGCCGGTCGCCAAGGCCGAGGCTGTGCAGCACGGCTTCGACGTCCTGCTTCTGCCCTTCGGTTTCCGGATGCGAGATGTCGCGCACATGGAGGAGCAGGTCGGCCTCCAACACTTCCTCGAGCGTCGCGCGGAAGGCGGCGACCAGCTCGGTCGGGAGGTCCGAGATGAAACCAACCGTATCGGAGAGGATGATCTCGCGGCCATCGGGCAGCGTCACGCGCCGCATGGTGGGATCGAGCGTCGCGAACAGCAGGTCGGCCGCGAGGACACCCGAGCCGGAGAGCCGGTTGAACAGCGTCGATTTGCCGGCGTTGGTGTAACCGACCAGCGCCACGACCGGATAGGGCACACGCCGGCGTGCCTTGCGGTGCAGGCCGCGGGTGCGCTTCACCGCTTCCAGCTCACGCTTGTTGCGAGCGATGCGCTCGTCGATCAGCCGGCGGTCGATCTCGAGCTGGCTTTCGCCTGGACCGCCGAGGAAGCCGAAGCCGCCCCGCTGGCGCTCGAGGTGGGTCCAGGATCGCACCAAACGGCTACGCTGATAGCTCAGGGCCGCGAGCTCCACCTGCAGCTGGCCTTCCCGCGTGCGCGCCCTTTCACCGAAGATTTCAAGGATGAGCCCAGTGCGGTCGATCACCTTGGCCTTCCAGGTCCGCTCCAGGTTGCGCTGCTGGACCGGGGAAATCGCCGCATCCATGACGACGACCGCGATCTCTCGCTCGGCAATCAAGGCGCCGAGACGTTCGACGGCACCGCTGCCGATGAGCGTGCTCGGTCGCGGCTCGGCAATGCGCACGACCTCGGCCGCGGCCACGTTGAGGTCGATGGCACGGGCAAGCCCGATCGCCTCATCGAGGCGCGTCTCGGGCGATCGGCCACCGCCATACTGTGCGCGGGGCCCGCTCTTGAAGGCAGGATGCAGCACCAGCGCCCGGTCGTGATGGCGCACGCCATCGCCATCGACCGTCGGCGGGTCGGCCGATCCGCGCACGGCGTCAGTCATCGGCTACATCCCGCGGCGTCGGGACAGGACGCAGGCGCGGTATCAAGCCTCCTCCGCCTCCTTGGCACCTTCGAAGAGCTGCAGCGGCCCGGCGGGCATGATGGTCGAGATCGCGTGCTTATAAACCAGCTGCGAGTGGGCATCGCGCCGCAGCAGCACGGAGAAGTTGTCGAACCAGGTGACGATGCCCTGGAGCTTCACGCCGTTCACCAGGAAGATCGTGACCGGCATCTTGTTCTTGCGGATGTTGTTCAGGAAGACGTCTTGGACGCTCTGCGATTTCTCGTTGGCCATTATTGTCTCCGTCCAGTGTTCTTGGGGCCGGCGGTTCTGGGTGCCGGACGGCCCAAAAGCGGCTGCGGGGATTCAACCGCTGGGATCACGAGTAACATAATTCCCGACACCTGCAAACAGGGCCGGATACGCCGGATGAGCGTTCACAAATCCTTGAGAGATGAGGGTTTATTCTGGACTTTATCGGTTCCGGAAGTCCGCGAATGCGTCTCTCGGATCGCCCCGGACAACCCGCTTTAGGGACAACCCGCCCAAGGGTCGGATGTTCCGATCGCCAGCATGGCTCTGGGAATGATCCAGGCCGGATTGGCCCAAACGCGACAGCCGCCGCACTCCCCTCTCGGGAGACGGCGGCCGGATCTTGTGCCGCGGATGCTCTACAGTTTACAGCAGACCGATCAGCGCGCTGTTGGTCTTCACGCTGCCGTCGCCCAACGCGGTGTGGGTCTTGCCAGCGCCGCCGCCGCCGCCCGCACCGATCTGGTCGGTCGGCATGTAGGCGTTGAGCGCGCCGCCCGAGGCTTGGGCCAGCGCCGCGTCGGACAGTTCGGTCTCGGCGCCCGGCTTCTTGCCCTTGCTCTGAGTTTCGGTCTTCGGCTTCTTCGAACCGGTCATGATGGTCTCCGTCTGGGTGAGTTTCCCGGCCGCGCTTCCTGGCGGCATCCCGTGCCAAGCGGCCGGAACAACAATGTGTCGTCGGGTCTGAGCCGGTCGTTCAGAGGGATGCTGTGATCGTGATCACAGGGAAGGCGCGCGGCCGCGGTGTCACTGGTCGTCTGGCAGGCCGGTCTTGTCCCAACCGGCCTTGAGCTGCTCCAGGTCCGCGGCGTTGGCCAGGGGAAGGCGCGAAAGGTGGCCGGCAAAGCTGTATTTCGGATTGGCCCGCCGCAGCTCCTCCCAGACTTGCCGCGCCGCGTCGAGCTCGCCGAGATGGCCGAGGGCGACGATCAGGAGGCCGCGGGAGAGATCGGTCTCCGGCGATAGACGGATCCGCTCGCGGAAGGCGGCGGCGGCTTCGCGGTATTGTCGCGCTACCAGATAGGCCGAGCCGAGGAAGTGCTGGTATTGCTGGGTGAAAACCGGATCGAGACGCTTGGCGTGTTCGATATGTGGGATCGCCGCGAGGGGATTGCCGAGATAGACCTCGGCCAGGCCGAGCGTGCCGTAGGCCTGTGCATAGCTGGTGTTGAGCGTTGCGGCGAGCTCGGCCTCGGCCTTGCATTTTGCGAGATCACGTTGCCACATCGCCACGACGGCATTGACATAGTGCGCATAGGGCAAGGACGGCGCCTTCTCAACAGCCTGGGCGGCGAAATGCGCAGCGAGATCGAGCGGGGCCGGTGTGTCGGTCCAACGGTTTTGATAGTCCAGGGCATGGATCAGCCCCAGACCGGCATAGGGTTCCGCGTAGTCCGGGTTGAGTTCGATCGCGCGCCGGAACATGGCGACGGCCTGGTCGAACATCTCGCGGTCCTTCTTCTTGCCCAGCAGCAGCTCACGCCCGCGCAGGAAGAGGTCGTGCGCCTCGACACTGGTCGTCCGGCCCTCCCGGAGACGCATCTGCTCGGCGGGGCGGAGGGTGACGCGCAGCGCTTCGACGATGCGCCGGGTCACCTCGTCCTGTACGGCAAAGATGTCAGTCAGGTCGCGGTCGTAGCGCTCGGCCCAAACATGGCCGCCGGTCTTAGCGTCGATGAGCTGTGCGGTGATGCGCACGCGATTGCCGGCCCGCCGTATCGAGCCCTCAAGCACCGAGTGAACGCCGAGGTCCCGCCCGACCGCGCGGATGTCCGAGCTCTTGCCTTTGTAGGCAAAACTGGAGTTCCGGGCGATCACCATCAGGCCGGCGACCTTTGAGAGATCGGTGATGATGTCCTCGGTGATGCCATCCGAGAAGTATTCCTGATCGGGGTCGGCCGACAGGTTGTCGAACGGCAGGACCGCGATCGAGGGCTTGTCGCCCTGCCCCGTCACAGCCGCCCCCGCGACATCCGGTCCCGATGCCAGGCCGTCACACAGCCGGAAGGCGTGCACGGGTCGCGTGATGTTCTTCAGACCGCGCTCACCGAGATCCTCGACCGCGACGTCGAGCTTGCCCAAGAGCTCGTCGCGTATCTTCGCGGAGATGCAGATCCCGCCGGGTTCGGCGAGCGCCTCCAGGCGGGCCGCGATGTTGACGCCGTCGCCGAAGATGTCTGCGCCATCGCTGACCACGTCGCCGAGATTGATGCCGATGCGCAGCATGATCCGGCAATCGGGTGCGAGGGACGCGTTTGCCGCAGCGAAGCGCGTTTGGATTTCCCGCGCCGCGATCACGGCATTGACCGCGCTGGCGAACTCGGCCAGCACACCATCGCCCATGAACTTCACGATACGGCCGTCATGCGTCGTGGCGACGGGCTCGACGATCTCCTGCCAGCGCGCGCGGACTGCGGCCAGCGTGCCGGCCTCGTTGACGCCCACCAGCCGGGAGTAGCCGACCACGTCGGCCACCAGGATTGCAGCGAGATGTCGGCTCATACCTCTCCCCTGGGGCCGGATCATAGGAACCGGCCGGGCAAAAGGCTATGCCGACGGATCGGCGGGAGAAGTGTTTGATCGGCCGGCCGCCCGGCAAATCGCAGACCGGGCAGCCGCCGCCGACAGCCTTGATAGTGGTCGCGATAGCGCTGCTGCGATCCTACGAGCGGCCCGACCCGCCACCGGTGCCAGCGCTGTGCTCGACCGAAGTCGGCATGTTGCCGCCGGAAACCTTGTTGAGCGATGCGTCGGAAATTGCACCGCCCTTTTCGGGCTTCATCTTCATCGCCTTGGTCTGCGGTTTTGCCGGCTGATTCGGCTTGGTCATCGTAAAGCTCCTTCTGACGGGCGTGATAACCCGACCGCGCGGGGCGGGTGCATGGGTCAGTCGCGAGCCGCAGGCTCCCGGTTCGAACCCGCATTCTTCAGGGCTCGGAGCCTTGCTTTGTCAGGTTTGCCGCAGATGAGCCGCCAGGCTGGGCAGGTTGCTGAAGTAGAGATCTGGCGCCGCGGCCCCGAACTCATCGGCGGCCGGTGGTTGCGCGCGCACCAAGATGGCGCGGCATCCGGCATTGCGGGCGCAGAGCATGTCGATGTCGGCGTCGCCAACGAACCAGACGTCAGGGCCCGCCTGCGGTCCCGGATGGGCGCTTCCGGTCCCAAGGGCATGGTCCACGTGCTCGCGGCACGGCTTGTCGCGCGGAGAATCGCCCGCACCGGCAAGCCGGCGGAAATGACCGAGCCAGCCCAGCCGCTCGGCTTCGAGGCGGAGGAAGTCGCCCCGCTTGTTGCTGACGACGCCGAGATAGAGGCCGGTCTCCGCCAGCTCGCGGAGCAGCTCGACCGAGCCAGGCAGGGGGATCAGGCGCTCGAGATGAAGCGCGGCGAAGGCCGCGTAGAAGATCTTCTCCGCATCGCGCCACCGTTCGCCGAAGAGCTCGGGGAAGCCGTCGCGGAGCGACGCGCGTACGCGGGTCTCGGTTTCGTCGCGAGTCCAGAGCGGTCGCCCCATCGCCTCCAACGTCTGATTCATCGCGGCGTGAATCACCGCCCAGCTGTCGATCAGCGTGTTGTCCCAGTCGAACAGGATGGCCCGCGGTCGGTGGGCATCCATGTCGGTGCGGAGCCCGTTCACGCCGCACTCGCCTGGCGGCTGGCGTGGTCGAGATAGATCTGCCGCAGCTTCATCGAGAGCGGGCCGGGCTTACCGTCTGCTACGCGCTCGCCGTCGATGCTCGTGATCGGCAACAGGAAGACGCTGCTGCTGGTCAGGAACGCCTCCGTGGCTTCCAGGGCTTCCGCGAGCGCGAAGCTCCGCTCCTCCAGCGTGAAGTCGGTTGCCTCGAGGAGATCGAGCAGCGCCCGCCGGGTGACGCCCGGCAGGATCTCGTGGCCGAGCGGGCGCGTCACAATCCGGCGGTCCTTGGTGACGATCCAGGCGTTGGTCGAGGTTCCCTCGGTCACATGGCCGTCGGGATCGATCTGCCACGCCTCGTAGGCGCCCTCCTCTGCCGCACGCTGCTTGCCGAGAACATTCGGCAGCAACGAGATGGTCTTGATGTCGCAGCGCTTCCACCGGAGATCCGGCAGTGTGATGACGGCGACGCCTTCCTCGAGATAGCGCGCCGGCAGCGGCTTCAGCCGCTTCGCCGTGATCACCAGGGCCGGCCGGGCGGCGGCCGGAAACTTGTGGTCGCGTGGTGCCACACCGCGGGTAACCTGCAGATAGAGGATGCCGCGATCGATGCCGTTACGCCGCAGGACTTCGCGCAGCACGAGCTTCAGCGGCCCACGCTCCATCGGCGGCATGATCGCCAGCTCGCCCAGTGAGAAGTCCAGCCGGTCGAGGTGGAGGTCTTCGTCGATCAGCCGGCCCTTGAGGACCGGAACGACCTCATAGACCCCATCCGCAAACTGGTAGCCGCGGTCCTCGATATGGACCGCGGCGGTACGGTGCGGCAGGTAGCGGCCGTTGACATAGGCAATCCGACTCATGGTGGCGGCGACTCAAGGGGTTATGGAGGCGGGTTGATGGAGGCAGAATGTCTGATTCCCGAACGCGACGCATCAGCCTTCGGGCCGCTCGCCCTTGTCGGAAGTCGTAATTCCGAGGGACCGCAACTTGCGGTGCAGGGCGGAGCGTTCCATGCCGATGAAGTTCGCGGTACGCGAGATGTTGCCGCCGAAGCGGGTCACCTGGGATTCGAGGTAGCGACGCTCGAAGATCTCCCGCGCCTCGCGCAGCGGCAACGACATGACCTCGCTGCCGTCGTTCATCGCGACCGGCGAAAGCGACACGGCGCCGATGTCGGGCGGCAGCATGTCGCCGCGGATCGGATCCTCGGGACTCCCCGGCGGCATGATCAGCAGCCAATCGATCACGTTGCGGAGCTGCCGCACATTGCCCGGCCAGTCATAGGCCTGGAGGATGGCGAGCGCGTCGTCGCCGAGGCGCCGGATCGGCAGGCCGGTCTGTTCGGCGGCACGGCGCATGAAGTATTCCAGCAGCGGCACGATGTCGTCGCGCCGCTCCCGCAAGGCCGGGAGCCGCATCGGCACCACGTTCAGACGGTAGAACAGGTCCTGCCGGAACCGGCCGCCGGCCATTTCGCCCTGCAGATCTTTCGAGGTGGAGGCGATCACCCGCACATCGACCTCGACCCTGGTCTTGCCGCCGACCCGCTCGAAGGTCTGCTCCTGCAGCGCCCGGACGATCTTGCCCTGGGTCTCGAGCGGCATGTCCGCCACCTCGTCCAGCAGCAAGGTGCCGCCATGGGCCTGCTCGAGGAACCCGACCTTGCCCGGCGCCTCGCCGCGGATGCCGTCGATCGCGTCGCCGGCGCGCTCGACACCGAAAAGCTCGATCTCCAGCCGGTCGGGATGCATGGTGGCGCAGTTGACGACGACAAACGGCCCGCTGGCGCGCTTGGAACGCCGATGCAGCATGCGTGCCGCCACTTCCTTGCCGCTGCCCGCCGGACCCGAAAGCAGCACGCGGCTGCCGGTCGGTGCGACGCGCTCGATCGCCTGCCGGAGCTGGGTCACGACGGGCGAGACGCCGATCAGCTCCATCTCCGTGCCGGAACGTGCCGTCAGCTCGGCGTTCTCGCGGCGGAGGCGCGCGGCTTCCAGGGCGCGCTCGATGATCAGCAGCAGCCGGTCGGCCTTGAACGGTTTCTCGATGAAGTCGTAGGCGCCGTTCTTGATGGCGTTGACCGCGGTCTCGATGTTGCCGTGGCCGCTGATCATGATGACCGGCAGCTCCGGATAGTCGCGCTTCAGCAGGTCCAGCAACGCCATGCCGTCGAGCGCGCTGTTCTGCAGCCAGATGTCGAGGATCAGGAGATGCGGCCGGCGATGACGGAGCTGGGTCAGCGCGGCATCGCTGTCCGCCGCCTCGCGCGCCTGATAGCCCTCGTCCTGCAAGATCCCGGAGATCAGGTGGCGGATGTCGGCTTCATCGTCGACGATCAGGATGTCCTGCGCCATGCTTCTACTACACTATGCGGAACCAGTGGCGGCGTGCGCCTTGCCGGAGTCTGCGACATTCATCGCGGCGTCGTCCAATGGAAAAGTCATCACCACGGATGCACCGCCGCCGGCATGATCGCTCAGCGTCAAATTGCCGCCATGATCTTCGAGAATCTTCTTCACGATGGCGAGGCCGAGGCCGGTGCCCTTGGCGCGCGTCGTCACATAGGGCTCGGTCAGGCGATCGCGATTGTGCTCCGGCAGGCCGCGCCCGTTGTCGTCGATGCCGATCGTCAGGCGATCGACCGACGGCTTCAGCCAGAGATGGATCTCGCCCGCCCGCGGTGCCTCGACGCCGCGCGCCCGCTCCTCCTCCATTCGTTCTTCGATTGACTCTGCGGCGTTCTTCATCAGGTTGGTGAGCGCTCGGTTGAACTGCGCGGCGTCACAGACGAGTTCGATCGGCACCGACGGAACATCGATCGCGTAACGAATCGCCGGATGCGCACTTTGCTGGAGGAACGCCGCCTGCCTTACCAGATCGCCGGCGTCCTCGAGCCGCAATACCGGCGAGGGCATCCGCGCGAAAGCGGAAAATTCATCGACCATGCGACCGATGTCGCCGACCTGGCGGACGATGGTGTCGGTACAGGCGGTAAAGGTGTCGGGGTCCTCGGTGATCTGCCGCAAGTACTTGCGTTTCAGCCGTTCGGCCGAGAGCTGGATCGGAGTCAGCGGGTTCTTGATCTCATGGGCGATGCG
Organism: Candidatus Cybelea sp.; assembly: GCA_035542015.1. Lineage (GTDB taxonomy): Bacteria > Pseudomonadota > Alphaproteobacteria > Dongiales > Dongiaceae > Dongia. Next base: position 20,477 of record DATKMF010000259.1, on the reverse strand, counting down.
ACGGGCGATGTCCGACCAGGCAGCCTTGCGCTGCGCCGAGAGGAGCTCGGAGACGTCGTCGAAGGTCACGACCAGCTTGGTCCGCCCCTCCCCGGCCGCCTCTGAGACGACCCGCACATGGAGCGTGCGGTTGACCGAACCGCGGCTGAACATGATCTGGCCATCCGCAGTCCCGGAGTTTCGACTGCGGGCCTTCTCGACGATTTCGGCCATGTCGGGCGAGATCGAGGCGAGCGGCTGGCCGATCAGATGCTGCAGATCGACCCCCAGCAGCTCCGAGGCCGAGCGGTTCGGGAGATCGACCGTTCCGTCGTCGGCGAGGCCAATGACCCCCGCCGAGACACCGGACAGCACGAGCTCGGTGAACTGCCGGCGGTCTTCCGCCTGGCGGTTTGCGGCGATCAGGGCGTGCTGCTGGCTCTGCAGCTGGATCGCCATCACGTTGAAGGTGCGGCTCAAGGCGGAGAGATCATCCTCGGCGAGGCCGATCTTCACGCGCGCGGCGAGGTCGCCGGCGCCGATATGCTCCGCCGCCACGGCGAGCCTCGAGATCGGCTTCACCAGCTGAGTCGCGTAGACGATGGCGACCCAGACGGCAGCCATGATCACGAGAAGAGCCAGAACGGCGAAGATCAGCCCAACAGTGATCTGCAGCGCGGAACGTGCATCCTTGATCTGATCGTAGAGCTGCCGCGCATCCTGATTGCGGTTGATGGCACTCACAAGCCGCGGATCGAACAATTTGCCGACAAACAAATACAACCCCGTACCAGGACCCACCGAGACGAGAGCGCGGACGCTGGTCTTGGTGCTTGTGGCGTCGATCCCGCCAAAATCCACTCCCAAGTCTACGCCATCTACTCCCAAATCGGCGCTGTCGAACACGCCCGCGTTCAGGTCGGACCGCTGCAGAAGCATTGGGGCAATGCGACCGCCGCCCGCTTGAACCTGTCCGGACCGAGTGACTATGAGAGCTTGCGTAAGACCTCGACTCCATACCTGCTGATTGAGAAATTCGATGAGGCTAGCCCGATCGCCGCTATCCAGCACGCCTGAGTCATGCAGCGCCGCCACCATCTGCGACGCATCCAATCGGATTTGCTGGTCTTGCTCGGCACGGAATGCCTGAACGACGTTGACCGAGCTGCCGACGGCATCCTGGATCCGTTCCCGGAACCAGGCATCGAGCCCGCGATTGAGGAATGCAGTGGAAGCAACGGAGACGATGATCGTCGGGATGACGGCGATCAAGGCAAAGAGCGTGACCAGCCGGATATGGAGTTTGGCACCGGTCTGGCCTCGCCGGCGGCTAAGCCCGAGTTGCACCAATCGGTGCACCACGATGCCGGCCAGCGCGAGCGTGATCGCGATATCTGTGTAGAGCAGGTAGCTTGTAACGAGGTTGAGTTGGGCCTGGGACTCCCAGCGACGAAAGAACGCATAGCAGGTCGCGATGCCGCAGGCGGCGCCGGCCGCCATCAGAAGTGCCGCGATCCGGCGCTCGATGCTCGTGGACCTAACCCAGTCGACCATCCGCCTGACACCTCGGCGCTCGGATCTTGCGTCTGGTCCGATCTTCTTCCCTCGGGAATCGCGGCCGCGGGTTACGGCGGTCATGGTGCGACTGCCCTCATTTCCCGCTTCGGCTGGCATGCAGGTCGAGCTCGCGCAGCTTCTTCCTGAGCGTGTTGCGGTTGAGGCCGAGCAGATCGGCGGCGCGGATCTGGTTGCCGCGCGTGGCCTGGAGCGAGAGTGCCAGCAGCGGGCGCTCGATCTCGCGCAGGATCCGGTCGTAGAGGCCGCTTGCCGGCAAGCCGTGCGGGTGCGCTTTGAAATAGAGGTCGAGATGGCGCTCGACCGCTTGGCCCAGCGTCTCGTCGCCGCCGTTGCCGCGCGGCATCGGCCCCGGTTCCTGCTCGGCGAGCGCGCCGGCGACGATACGCCGGTCGATCAGGGATTCACTGTAGAGCACGGCGATCCGGCGCATCAGGTTCTCGAGCTCGCGGACATTGCCGGGCCAGGAATACGCCTTGAGACGCTCGATCGCGCTGGCGTCGAGCGTCTTCGGCATCAGCCCATCGCGCTGCGCGAGGGCGAGAAAATGTCGGGCAAGATCCGCGATGTCCTCCGGCCGCTGCCGCAGTGGCGGCAGACGCAGCGGCACGACGTTGAGGCGATAGAACAGGTCTTCGCGGAAGGCGCCCTGCTGGATCATCTGCCGGAGGTCGCGATGGGTCGCGGCGACGATGCGGACGTCGGCCCGGATCGCTTGTCGCCCACCCACCGGCGAGAACTCGCCCGATTGCAGCACGCGCAGCAGCCGCGTCTGCGCTTCGAGCGGCATGTCGCCGATCTCGTCGAGGAAGAGCGTGCCGCCCGCGGCCTGTTCGAAGCGGCCGATGCCGCGGTTGACGGCGCCCGTGAAGGCGCCTTTCTCGTGACCGAAGAGCTCGCTCTCGATCAGCTCCCGCGGGATTGCCGCCATGTTGACGGCGACGAACGGCTTGTCGCGGCGACGCCCGAAATCGTGCAGCGCGCGGGCGACCAGCTCCTTGCCGGTTCCGGATTCGCCGTGGACCAGCACCGTCATGTCGGTGTTCACCAGCCTGGCGATTACGCGGTAGATCTCCTGCATCGCGGCGGAACGGCCGATCAGCGGCAGCGCCTCGGGTGGGGTTGCGGGCTGCACGTCGGCGGATAACGGTTGGTGCCCGTTCTCCTTGGTCTCGGCAAGCGCGCGCTCGACAGCGTTCACCAGGTTGGTGAGATCGAACGGTTTCGGGAGATATTCGAACGCGCCGCGCTCAGTGGCGCGGATCGCCGTGACCAGGGTGTTTTGCGCGCTCATGACGATGATCGGCAGGTCCGGCCGGTGCTCGCGGATCCGTGGGATGAGGTCGAGGGCGTTCTCGTCGGGCATCACCACGTCGGTGATGATGACGTCACCCTCTCCTTCCCGCACCCATTGCCAGAGCGTGGAGGCATCGGACGCGGCGCGCACGTTATGGCCGAGCTGCCCCAAGGCCTGCGAGAGCACGACGCGGATGGCGCGATCGTCATCGGCGACGAGAATGGTCGCGCTCATGGTGCTCCCTCCACGGCCTTTTCGGCGGCGACATCGGCGAGGGGCAGCGAGATCGAGAACACCGTGCGGCGCGGCTGGCTCTCGAACTCGATGACGCCGTCATGCTGGGCGATGATCTTGGCGGCGAGCGCCAGACCCAGTCCCTTGCCGCCGACGCGGCCGGTGACGAAAGGATCGAACAGTCCGTCGCGGATATGAGCCGGGATGCCGCTCCCGTTGTCCTGGATCCGCACCGTCAACGCGAGGCGCGGGCGCGGGCCGGAGAAGCGGTCGCCGAGCCGGAGGCCGGGGACGAACTGGGTCGCCAGCAGGATGTTGCCACCGAGCTCGGGGCAGGCCTCGGCGGCGTTCTTCACCAGGTTCAGGAACACCTGGACCAGGAGATCGCGGTTGCCCCAGACCGGCGGCAGCGAGGGATCGTAGTCCTCGCGGAAGGTGACATGGCGCGCGAAGCCGGCGGCCGCCAGCCGGCGCACATGGTTCAGCACCTCGTGGACGTTGACCGGGCTCATCGGCGCCGGCCGCTCGTCGCCCAGCATCTCCATGCGGTTGACAAGGCCGACGATGCGGTCGGTCTCGTCGCAGATCAGCTGGGTGAGGATGCGCCCATCGGATTCCAGCCGCTTCTCCAGGAGCTGGGCCGCGCCGCGAATGCCGGAGAGCGGGTTCTTCACCTCATGGGCCAGCATGGCCGCCATTGCCTTCGCCGAGCGCGACGCATCGCGGCTGAGGCTCTGGCGGTTCAGGCGCCGCTCGATGCTGCGGTCCTTCACGATCAACACGACATGGCCCGGCTGCTCGGCGATCGGCGCCGCGTCGATCGCGACATGTGCCGCCTGGAGCCGTGGGCCGGAAAGTGCCAGATCCGGCTCCGCGACCGCGATGCTGCCGTGGCGCGCCTCGGCGATCAGCGTGAAGACGGGGTTGTCGGCCGCAACGTAGTCGCTGAGCGGCCGGCCTTGCAGCAGTGTACGGCCGGCGCCGAGCAACTGCTCGCCGGCATGGTTGGCGGCGGTGATCCGGTCCAGAGGGTCGAGCACGACCAGCGCGAACGGCACGGCATCGAGGAGGACCGGCCAAGCGATCGTCGCCGTCTCTGCCTCGGCGCCGCGGTCGAGGTCGGGCTCGGTGTGTGCGCGGGATTGGGCCGTGGCAAGACTGGTCATGGCCCCGCCGCCTAAGCCGCTTCCCGCTCGAGCTGCGGGGCGTAGAAGTCGCGGATTGCGGACTCCACCTGCCCGGGATCGTCCAACTGGTTGATCCGGGTCCGGAACTCCGCAGAACCGAACAGTCCCTTGGAGTACCAGGCGACGTGCTTGCGCGCGATCTTGACGCCGGAGGCCTCGCCATAATGCTCCAGGATCGCGCGATAGTGCTCCAGCAGGGTGGCGAGCTGCCTGGCGAGCGGCGGATCCGGCCAGCGCTCGCCGGTCTTCAGGAACTGCATCACCTGCTTCAGGAACCACGGACGGCCATAGGCGCCGCGCCCGACCATCACGCCGTCGGCGCCCGACTCCGCCTTCGCCTTCGCCGCGTCCTCGACCGAGACGATGTCGCCATTGACCACGACCGGAAGCGAGACGGCCTCCTTCACCTGGCGCACGAAGCCCCAGTCGGCGGAGCCGTTGTACATCTGGCAGCGGGTGCGGCCGTGGACCGTGATCATGCGAATCCCGCAATCCTCGGCGATCTTGGCGAGCTTCGGCGCATTGCGGTTGTTGTGATCCCAGCCGGTCCGCATCTTCAGCGTGACGGGCAGCTTCACCGCCTTCACCGTCGCCTCGAGGATCTGGGCGGCCTTGACCTCGTCGCGCATCAGCGCGGAGCCGGCTTCGCCGTTCACCACCTTCTTCACCGGGCAGCCGAAATTGATGTCGATGATGGCGGCACCGCGGTCCTCATTGAGCTTCGCCGCCTCCGCCATGACATGCGGCTCGCAGCCGGCAAGCTGCACCGACATCGGGAACTCCTCGGCGCAGTTGGTGGACATCTTCATCGACTGCCGGGTCTGGCGGATCATCGCCTCGCTGGCGATCATCTCGCTGACCACGAGCCCCGCCCCTTCCCGCTTCACCAGGCGCCGAAACGGCATATCGGTGACGCCCGACATCGGCGCCAGGATGACAGGATCCGACAGGGTGACCGGCCCTATGGCAAAGCCCTTGGAAATGCTCATTCTGTAAGCAGCGCTATCGCAGTGCACAAATTCCAGGCGATAACATCTCAATCATGGCCAAAATGCAACAGTTAAGTGGCCCGCTGCTGCGCTGCGGCGTCAGCCGATCAGAACATCCCGGACAAACTTGACGCCGGGATAGGCCAGCAGGAGCAGCAGGTATCCGACCAACAGCCATCGGGCGGCGTGGCGGCCGCGCAACCCCGTGCGAAGATGCAGGAGCAGCAGGGCGAGGATGAGGGCGAAGGCCAGGAAGGCGAGCAGGATCTTATGGGTGAAGGCCAGCAAATGGCCCGTCTCGAGCACCTCGTTGGCGGCGCCGGTGGCGAGGGCGGCGGCCATCAACACCGCAGACCAGGTGAGGAGCCGGATCTGCAGCGACTCCGCCTCGGCCAAGGGCGGCAGGGATTGACCCGCCCAGCCGATCTGCCTGCGACGCTTCAGGGCGCGCTCCTGGATCATGACCGAGGCGCCCGCGATCGCCGCCAGCGTGAGCACAGCGTAGCTCGCCACGGCGAGCGCGACATGGGCCAAGAACCAGGCGCCCTCAGCCACCACCGGACCCTCCGCATTGGGCGCGCTGGAAAAGGCGATCGCGAGGATCGCGCTCACAGCCAAGTAGGGCAGCAGCAGCGCGCCGAGGCGCTGGGCCCCGGGACGGATCACGCAGAGCACGCAGAAGACCACGAGGGTCGCGGCGATGCTGACCCAGAGATTGGCGGAGAGACCGGGCTCCCAGCCCGCGCGGATGTCGGAAAGGACCAGCGCCGCCGGCCCGGCGACCGCAGCCGCCATCAGCAGCCAGAGCAGCAGGTTCCGGCCGACGCGCGCGGCGACAACCGCGGCGGTCAGCGGCAGCATGGCGAGCAGCGCTGCGATCTGGGGCATGAGATTCGCTTGCATGCGGCGCATTATGGGGATCGCCCCCGGGCTTGGCAAACCATGCCGGCATCACTAGTTTGCGCGCCGTTCGAAGGGGTTTCATGACACGCGTCATAGCACTGGTGGTGGCGGCCGGCAGCGGCTTGCGGCTCGGCGGCGAGATGCCGAAGCAGTTCCTGCCCTTGGCGGGAAAGCCGCTGTTGCGGCATTGCCTCGAGACCTTTGTGGCCCATCCGCGCATCGGCGGGGTCAAGGTGGTGATCAACGAGACCTATCGCGCGCTCTACGATGCGGCGACCGTGGGGCTCGATCTCATGCCGCCGGCAATCGGTGGCGCGACCCGCCAGGAATCGGTGCGCAACGGTCTCGAGAGCCTGGCCGGCGAGGCGCCCGACCTCGTGTTGATCCACGACGCCGCGCGCCCCTTCATCGACGCACCCACCATCGACCGCACGATCGATGCGCTCGCGGAGAACGTGGGGGCGCTGGTCGCCGTGCCGGTGGTCGACACGCTGAAGCGCGCCGAGGGCAAATACAGCGGCGCCACGATCGATCGCACCGGACTATGGCGCGCCCAGACGCCGCAAGGCTTCCGTTTCGGGCCGATCCTCGCGGCGCATCGCAAGGCGGCGGGCGGACCGGAGATGACCGACGATGCGGCGGTCGCCGAGGCGGATGGAATCAAGGTGGTGCTGGTCCAGGGGATCGTGAACAATTTCAAGGTCACGACCCGGCCGGATTTCGAACGAGCGGAGCATATGATGGCGGAGCAGCACGCGGCGACACCGTTGGAGTATCGCACCGGCAGCGGCTACGACGTGCATCGCCTCGTCGCCGGCGATGGGGTGACGCTCTGCGGCGTCACGGTTCCGCATGACCGGAAGCTTGAAGGCCATTCCGACGCCGATGTCGCCATGCATGCGCTGACCGACGCCCTGCTCGGCGCGATCGCGGCGCAGGACATCGGCGCGCATTTCCCGCCTTCGGACCCGCGATGGCGCGGCGCGCCCTCCTGGAAGTTCCTCGACCATGCGGTGAAGCTCGTCGCCGCGCGCGGCGGGCATGTGACCCATTGCGACGTCACCATCATCTGCGAGCGGCCGAAGGTGGGACCGCATCGCGACGCGATGATCGCGCGTTTGGCCGAGATCATCGGCATCGACCGCTCGCGCGTCAGCGTCAAGGCGACCACGACGGAGAAGCTCGGCTTCACCGGTCGCGGCGAAGGCATCGCGGCGCAAGCCACTGCCACCGTGGCGTTGCCGGCGGGCTGAGCCATGGATGTACCCGCGCTCCTGCAGCGCTACCGCGCGCTCAAGCTGAAGATCGCGACGGCGGAGAGCTGCACCGGCGGCCTCGTCGCCGGCACGCTGACCGCGATCGCCGGATCCTCCGACGTCTATGACCGCGGCTGGATCACCTATTCCAACGAGGCCAAGCGCGAGCAGCTCGGGGTCTCGGAGGCACTGCTGGAGGCGCATGGGGCGGTCAGCGGCGAGGTCGCCGAGGCGATGGCGAAAGGTGCGCTGCATCGCTCGACGGCGGATGTGGCGGTCTCGGTGACCGGCATCGCCGGACCGGGCGGCGGGTCGCCGGAGAAACCGGTCGGGCTGGTCTTCATCGGTCTCGCGCGCAAGGACGGCTGGTCGCAGGTCGAGCGCTGCCAGTTTGACGGCGACCGCGACGCCGTGCGCGCGCAGACCGTGACGCGCGCCCTCACCCATCTCTATTCCGCCACGGTGTGACGGCGCGGCGCATCCTCGGCGTCGACTTCAGCGGCGCCACCGATGCCGGCCGCCGGATCTGGGTCGCGGAAGGTCGAGCGCGCGATGATGTGTTCGAACTGCTGGACCTTCGTCCGGCCGCCGCGCTCGAGGGCGGCGGCTTGTCGCCTTCCGTCGCCATCGCCGCGCTGCGGGCGCATATCGTCAAAGTGCCGGATACGGTCGCCGGCCTGGACTTTCCCTTCAGCATCCCTCGGAGCTTGATCGAGGAATCGAGCTGGATCGCGTTCATCCGCGCGTTCCCGGCACGCTTCGGGGATGCGGATGCGTTCCGGAACTGGGCCTTCCGCAAGGCCGGCATGCGGGAGCTGCGCCGCGCGGCCGACCGGGCCGCAAAGACGCCGTTCAACTCCTACAACCTGCGCATCCATCGCCAGACCTGGTGGGGCATCACCGCCCTGCTCCATCCGCTCGTCGTCTCCGGCGCCGCGATCGTGCGGCCATACCAGGCGATGCCGCGACGGCCGAAGCCGATTGTGATCGAGGCCTGCCCTGCCTGCGGCATGAAGTCGCTCGGCTTCTATCCCCAATACAAGGGACGCTCGGACGCACATCGCGCAGCACGACGTGCCGTGCTCCGCCGCTTGATCGTGGACAGGCTCATGGCGACGCCAAGCCGAATACTATCCGCGCGCATGATCGATGATCCTGGTGGTGACGCGCTCGATGCGGTGATCGCCGCGATCGCTACCGCGCATGCAGAGATCGCGCCTGATGCAGATGAGGATGAGATGTTCGAGGGCCGCATCTACGGCACGCTGCATCGTCCCGCTGTCATCGCGCACGTGGATTGAAGCAGAAGTTTCGCGCGTTGCGTCAGCCCGCCGTCAGAGAGCCGCGACATGATCCGGCCGCCGAAGACAATCGGTGTGGACTCCGGAAGACACTGACCCTCCCAGAAAAGGATCGACATGATGAAGAGAACTACCATCGCCGGCTTGATGCTGGCGGCGACGGCGGCTTGCTTTTCCGTGACCTCCGCCTTCGCCGTGGATGCGAACACAGTCGCGGTCAAATTGTGGAACAAGAACGACGGCAGCCAGGGCATGAGCCTCAGCACCGATCATGCCAAGGCCGGCAAGGTGACCTTCACCGTGCAGAATACCTCCAGCAACATGGTGCACGAGTTCCTGATCGTGAAGACCGACATGGCTTTCGACCAGTTCCCGATCGATCCCAACAACCCCGCGGCGGTCGATGAGAGCAAGCTCCAGGGCGTCAAGGAGCTCAGCAGCGACCTCGATCCCGGCAAAGCCGGCGCGCTCACCCTGGATCTGACGCCGGGCCGCTACGTGGTGTTCTGCAACCAGCCGGGCCATTTCGCGGCCGGCATGCATCTCGCCTTCAACGTTGAATAGGATCTGGGTGGAATAAGACCTGGGTGGAATAGGAGTTGGCGTGCGAGCCGGCGGTGACCGACTCGCACCCCGTTACGGCTTGGTGCCGTAGAGCTGCTTGGCGCGCGCCTCGAAGGCGGCGACCATGCGGCGCACCGCTTCGTGGAATAGCACGCCGATCAGCTTCTGCAGCATCGCCGAGCTGAACTCGAACTCGAGGAAGAACTCGATCCGGCAACCTTCCGGCGTCGGCAGGAAGGTCCAATGGTTCTTCAGCGTGCGGAACGGGCCGTTGATGTATTCGACATCGATCCGGGGGACCGTGCGATCGAGCCAGACGCGGCTGGTGAACTTCTCCCGCACCATCTTGAAGCCGATCATGAGATCGGCGAGCACCATATCCTCCCGCTGCTCCTTGATCCGGGCGCCGACGCACCAGGGCAGGAACTCCGGATAGCGTGCGACGTCGGCGACAAGATCGAACATCTGCTGCGGCGTGTAGGGCAGCAGACGCGTCTCGGTATGCGTCTTCATCGCCATGAAGCGGGCTCGCAAGCAGATAGGCGCAGGATCATTCAGCCAGCTTTGCAGCCCGGGCGGCCTGCAGCCGCCTGAAGTCCTCGCCGGCATGATGGGAGGAGCGGGTCAAAGGCGACGCGGCGACCAGCAGGAACCCCTTCGCCAGCCCCTGCTGCTTCAGCCGATCGAACTCGGCGGGCGGCAGAAAGCGATCGACGGCGTGATGCTTGCGGGTCGGCTGGAGGTACTGGCCGATGGTCATGAAGTCGACGTCGGCCGTGCGCAGATCGTCCATCACCTGGGCGACCTCGTCGAGCGCTTCGCCCAAGCCCACCATGATGCCGGACTTGGTGAAGATGGCGGGGCTGAGCTCCTTCACCCGCTGCAGCAGGCGCAGCGAATGGAAATAGCGGGCGCCGGGCCTGACCGTGCGATAGAGCCGCGGCACGGTCTCGAGATTGTGGTTGTAGACATCGGGCCCCGCCTCGACCACGGCCTCGATCGCACCCGGCTTCTTCAGGAAGTCCGGTGTCAGCACCTCGATCGTGGTCGCCGGCGTCGCCGCACGGATGCGGCGGATGGTCTCGGCGAAATGCGCCGCGCCGCCGTCCTCGAGGTCATCGCGGTCGACCGACGTGACGACGATGTGGTGGAAATCCAGCGCCGCGCAGGCCTCGGCCACATGGGCCGGCTCATGCGGATCGAGCCGGTCCGGCCGGCCGGTCGCGACGTTGCAGAAGGCGCAGGCCCGGGTGCAGCGCGAACCCAGGATCATCACCGTGGCGTGCTTCTGCTTCCAGCATTCCCCGATATTCGGGCAGGCCGCCTCCTCGCAGACCGTGTTCAGACCGAGCTGCCGCATCAATCGACGCGTCTCGGCATATTCCGGCGAGGTCGGCGCCTTCACCCGGATCCAGTCCGGCTTGCGCTGGATCGGCGTATCCGGCCGATGGGCCTTCTCGGGATGGCGCAAAGCGCTTTCGTTCGGCATGCGCTTGCCTAGCTGGGCCTACCGAGTCTTGGTTCCGGCGGGTCGCCGAAGACGCGGTGCTCGAGCTCTTGGAGGCGCTTTGTCACTGGCCATTCCGCGAAAGCGAAGTAGAACAACATGACGATGTTCATGATCGGGACGAAACCCCAAAGGACATACCAGCCCGAATACCCGGCCTTCTGGATGATACGCACATAGGCCCAGATCGTAGCCACCCAGATCGGGATCATGATCACAAACATGATCACGAACACGACGGTCGGAAACGGTTGCTGGTCGTTCATGGACTCCGTCCCCCTAGAAATGGAGTGTCCGGCCGTAAGCTGCAAGCACCGCCTCGTGCATCATCTCGGACAAGGTCGGGTGCGGGAAGACGGTCCCCATCAGTTCGGCTTCGGTCAGCTCGCCGGTCTTGGCGATGGTGTAGCCCTGGATCAGCTCGGTCACCTCGGCGCCGACCATATGTGCCCCGAGCAATTCGCCTGTCTTGGCGTCGAACACGGTCTTCACCAGGCCTTCCGGCTCGCCGAGCGCAATTGCCTTGCCGTTGCCGATGAAGGGGAACTTGCCGACCTTGACCTCGCGGCCGCCGGCCTTGGCGGCCTCTTCGGTCAAGCCCACGCTGGCCACCTGGGGCATGCAATAGGTGCAGCCGGGGATGTTCCTGGTATCCATCGGGTGGACGCCTTTGACGCCGGCGATCGCCTCGACGCAGATGACGCCCTCATGCATCGCCTTGTGGGCGAGCCAGGGCGGGCCGGCGAGATCGCCGATCGCGTAGACGCCGGGCTCGCCGGTGCGGCCGTAGGGGTCGATCGCTACATGGGTCTTCTCGACCTTCACCTTGGTGCCTTCGAGCCCGATGTTCTCGACATTGCCGACGATGCCGACCGCGAGGATGACGCGATCGACCGTCAGCTCCTCGGTCTTGCCGCCGGCCTCGATCGTGGCGGTGACATTGTTGGCGCCCTTCTTCAGCGCCTTCACCGTGGCGCCCACCTTGATCTTCATGCCTTGCTTCTCGAAGGCCTTGTGCGCGAAGGCTGAGATCTCCGCGTCTTCGACGGGAAGAATCCGCGGCAGGACCTCGACCACGGTCACCTCGGCGCCGAGGGTGCGGAAGAAGCTCGCGAACTCGATGCCGATCGCGCCGCTGCCGATCACCAGCAGCGATTTCGGCATCATGTTCGGGAGCAGCGCCTCGCGATAGGTCCAGATCAGCTTGCCGTCCGGTTCGAGTCCCGGCAACGCGCGTGCCCGGGCGCCGGTCGCGAGGATGATGTGCTTCGCCGTGAGGTCGGCAACCGGCTTGCCGTCCTGCTCGACCTTGACCTTGCCCGGGCCGTTGAGCTTGCCCGAGCCGTCGAACACCGTGATCTTGTTCTTCTTCATCAGGTGCTTCACGCCGTTGGTCAGCTGGTTCGAGACCTTGCGCGAGCGGTCGATGACCTTCTGGAAATCGAAGCCGACATCCTTGGCGACGAGGCCGTAGGCGTCGCCGTGCTTCATGTTGTGGTAGACCTCGGCCGAGCGCAGCAGCGCCTTCGTGGGGATGCAGCCCCAGTTCAGACAGATACCGCCGAGGTTCTCGCGCTCGACCACCGCGGTGTTGAGCTTGAGCTGCGCGGCACGGATCGCGGCCACATAGCCGCCAGGGCCACCGCCCAGGATGACGACGTCGAACGCGCTGTCAGCCATGCCTCGTCCTTCTGCTCAATTGCCCTGGATGCCGAGCTTGGCGGCGCAGGCCTGGCCGCTCTCCTGCATCTGCTTCTGCAGCTCGTCCGCATGGGTCGCAAGGTCGGCGAGCTTGAAGCCGCCGTTCTTGGCGAGCTTCGCGACCGCGTCGTCGGCCATGCAGCTGCACAGGCTGTTGAACCTCGCGGTGTCGGCCTCGCTCACGGTACGGCCGGCGCTGGTCATCTGCGTGTTCAAGCCGCCGACGCAGCTCTGGACGAAGCTGCTCTTGAATTTCTCCGCGATCTGCGGGTCGTCCATGTTGACCTTCTGGTTGGCGCCCCAGATGACCAAGCCGACTACCACGACGATGCCAAGACCGACCACGCTGCCAACGACGATCAGGAACGTCTTCATCGCTTCACCCCCCTATATACCGCCGCCGATCCGCGATCAGGACATCTAGATCAGGATCGCGGCGGGATTCTCGACCAGCCGCTTGAAGGCGGCGAGCAGCTCTGCGCCGAGCGCGCCATCGACCGCGCGGTGATCGACCGCGAGGGTCGCGCTCATGATGGTGGCGACGGCAAGCTGGCCGTTCTTCACCACGGCGCGTTGCTCGCCGGCGCCGGCCGCGAGGATCGTCGCCTGCGGCGGGTTGATGATCGCGCTGAAGCTCTTGATGCCGAACATGCCGAGATTGGAGAGCGAGGCGCTGCCGCCGGTGTAGTCCTCCGGCTTCAGCTTGCCCGCCTTGGCGCGGCCGGCGAGCTCCTTCATCTCGGCGGAGATCTGGGTGAGAGTCTTGGCCTCGGCGTGGCGGATGATCGGCGTCACCAGCCCGTTCGGGATCGCGACGGCGACCGAGATATCCGCGGTCTTGTATTGCTTGATGCCTTCGTCGCTCCAGGAGGCGTTCGCCTTCGGTACCTGTTTGAGCGCGACGGCATAGGCTTTGATCAGGAAATCGTTGACCGAGAGCTTATAGGCACCGGGTCCTTCTTTCGCGGAGAGCGCGTTGGCTTCCTCGCGCAGCGCCAGCAACCGGTCGATCTCGCAATCCACCGTCAGATAGAAATGCGGCACGAACTGCTTCGATTCCTGCAAGCGGCGCGCGATGGTCTTGCGGACGGTGGTGTGCGGGATGAGCTCGAACTCCGGCTCGCCGAAGGCGCCGAAGCTCGGGGCTGCGGGGAGCGGCGCCGGCTTCTGCGCTGCCGCACCGGGTGCGGCTTTCGCGGTGCCGCCGGCAGCCGCAGCCATCACATCCGCGCGCACGATACGGCCGTTGGGGCCGCTGCCGCTGATGCGGGCGAGGTCGAGCCCCTGCTCGGAAGCGATGCGGCGCGCGAGCGGGCTGGCGAAGATGCGCTTGCCCCCAGCTCGGCCCTCCCCCGCATCGGGGGAGGGAGAAGCGGGAGCAGCGCCTTGTCTTCCCCCTCCCTCCATCTGGGGGAGGGTTGGGGTGGGGGTCTGTGGCGGCTTCGGTGCTTCCGCCTTCGGCTTCCCGGCCTGCGTGCCCGCGATGTCGGAAGCGCTTTCGCCCTCTTCCAGGAGCACGGCGATGACGTCGTTGACCTTGACGCCTTCGGTGCCGGCCGGGACGACGATCTTGCCGAGCTTGCCCTCGTCGACCGCCTCCACCTCCATCGTCGCCTTGTCGGTCTCGATCTCGGCGATCACGTCGCCCGACTTGATCGCGTCGCCTTCCTGCTTCAGCCATTTCGCGAGGTTGCCCTCGGTCATGGTGGGCGAGAGGGCCGGCATCAGGATGTTGATCGGCATCGGCTCCCTCCCGGCTCAGCGATAGCAGACGCGCTTGGCCGCTTCGGCCACGTGCGGCGCCTGCGGCAGGGCGAGCTTCTCCAGGTTGGCGGCATAGGGCATCGGCACATCGACACCGGCGACGCGCGCGACCGGCGCGTCGAGATGGTCGAAGGCCAGCTCCATCATGGCCGCGGCGAGCTCCGACCCGATGCCGGCGAAGGGCCAGCCCTCCTCGACCGTGACCAGGCGGTTGGTCTTCTGCACCGAGGCGACGATGGTCGCGGTATCGAGCGGGCGGATGGTGCGGAGATCGATCACCTCGGCGTCGATCCCCTCTTTGGCCAGGAGCTCGGCCGCTTCGAGCGCGACGCCGACCATGCGGGAGAAGGCGGTGATGGTGACCTGGGAGCCCGGGCGCACCACCTTGGCCTTGCCGATCGGCACGATCCAGTCCGGGTCCTCGGGCACTTCGAAGCTCTGGCCGTAGAGGATCTCGTTCTCCAGGAAGATGACCGGATTGGGATCGCGGATCGCGGCCTTCAGGAGGCCCTTGGCATCGGCCGCCGACCAGGGCGAGACCACCTTCAGGCCGGGGCAATGCGCGTACCAGCTGGCGTAGCATTGCGAGTGCTGGGCGGCGACCCGTGCCGCCGCGCCGTTGGGTCCGCGGAACACGATCGGGCAGCGCATCTGGCCGCCGGACATGTAGTTGGTCTTGGCGGCAGAGTTGATGATCTGGTCGATCGCCTGCATGGCGAAGTTGAAGGTCATGAACTCGACGATCGGGCGGAGGCCGGAAAACGCGGCGCCGACGCCGAGGCCGGCGAAGCCGTGCTCCGTGATCGGCGTGTCGATGACGCGATCGGGCCCGAACTCCTCGAGCAGGCCCTGGGAGACCTTGTAGGCGCCTTGGTATTCGGCGACCTCCTCGCCCATCAGGAAGACGGAAGGATCGCGGCGCATCTCCTCCGCCATGGCATCGCGCAGGGCCTCGCGCACCGTATGGGTCGCGGTCGGGCCGCTGTATTCCGGCTCGGCCGCGACGGGCGCCGCGGCGGGCTTGCCCCCGCCCCGGCCCTCCCCCGTATCGGGGGAGGGAGAAGAGGCACCGGTCTCTTTCTGACTCCCTCCCCCAATTTGGGGGAGGGCTGGGGCGGGGGCCTGGACCGCCGGCGCAGGCGACGGTTTTGCAGCCGGGGCCGGCGCAGCACCCGCCGCCTCGTCCTCGCCGCGCAGCACGGCGATCGGCGTATTGACGGCGACGTTCTCGGTGCCCTCGGCGACCAGGATCTGGTCGAGCACGCCCTCGTCCACCGCTTCCACTTCCATGGTCGCCTTGTCGGTCTCGATCTCGGCCAGCACGTCCCCGGCTTTCACCGCGTCGCCCTTGGCCTTCAGCCATTTGGAAAGCTTGCCCTCCGTCATGGTGGGCGAGAGGGCGGGCATCAGCACTTGCGTCGACATCTCTGTTCCCCTCAGACCTCGACCAGCACGTCGGTGTAGAGCTCCGAGGGATCGGGCTCCGGCGAGGCCTGGGCGAACTCGGTCGCCTGGGAGACGAGGTCCTTCACCTCGCGGTCGATGTTCTTCAAGCCGTTCTCGTCGATCGTCTTCTCCGCGAGCAGACGCTCGCGCAGGTGATCGATCGGGTCGTGCTCCTGGCGCATCTTGGCCACTTCCTCGCGGGTGCGGTACTTGGCGGGATCGGACATCGAGTGACCGCGATAGCGATAGGTCATCATCTCGAGGATGTAGGGCCCGTTGCCCTCGCGCGCATGAGCCAGCGCCTTGGCGCCTGCCTCCCGCACGACGGTCACGTCCATGCCATCGACCTGCTCGCCCGGGATGCCGTAAGCGACGCCGCGGTCGCAGAGCTTGGTGCCGGCGGCGGAGCGCTGCACCGAGGTGCCCATGGCGTATTTGTTGTTCTCGATGACGTAGACCGCCGGCAGCTTCCAGAGCGCCGCCATGTTGAAGGATTCGTAGACCTGGCCTTGGTTGACCGCGCCGTCGCCCAGATAGACCATCGCGACCTTGCCATCCTTCTTGTATTTGTGGGCGAAGCCGAGGCCGGTGCCGATCGGCACCTGGGCGCCGACGATGCCGTGGCCGCCGTAGAACTTCTTCTCGATGCTGAACATGTGCATCGAGCCGCCCTTGCCCTTGGAATAGCCGCCGGCGCGGCCGGTGAGCTCCGCCATCACGCCTTTCGGGTCCATGCCGCAGGCCAGCATGTGGCCATGGTCGCGGTAGGAGGTGATGACCGTGTCTCCCTCCTCGGCCGCCGCCTGCATGCCGACCACCACCGCCTCCTGGCCGATGTAGAGATGGCAGAAGCCGCCGATCAAACCCATGCCGTAAAGCTGGCCGGCCTTCTCCTCGAAGCGCCGGATCAGCAGCATGTCGCGATAGTGGCGGATCAGCTCCTCGGCGGGGATCTTGGCGGGCTTGGCGGCGGCGGGTTTGGTGGCGGCTTTGGCCATCGAGCTCCCCTCAACGGAGTTCACTGGGTCGGGCGAAGAATGCCCGCTTACAACCCGCCACTGCGACCACGGTTCGAAGACAGCGCTCGAACACGGCCGGCCGGGCAAGGCGGCCCGTACGCGACCGCCCGGCTAAATTAGGCGCAGCACAATTAAAGTTCAATTAAGCACAGTGCATTGAATCGACAAGATAAATTACGCTTAACCGGATATCGGTTAAGCGCCGGCACTGGGGACCCGTGCCTAGTTCGTCGCTGGTTTCGTTGACGTTGGTTTCGTCGCAGCCGGCTTCTGGGCGGCCTTCTTGCTTGTCGGCGCGGGCGGGGCGGGTTGTGGCGCGGAGACCTGAGCCACGGGCTGCGGCTTGTTGAGGAAGATCACCAGGTCGTCGGGATGGGTGTAGTTCAGCATCACCTTCGCCCGCTCCTCCAGCATGTCGAGATCGAGGCTGGTGTTGGAGAGCAAGGCGACGCGCTGCTCCATCGCCGCCTTGTCCGCGTCGCTCTTGTCGAGCTCGGCCTGCGCGATCCGGATCTGCTGATTGACCCGCATCCAGGCGATGATGCCGCGATCGCCCTGCACCGCGTGGTAGACGAAATAACCCGCGAGGCAGGCACCCAGCATCGGCCAGGCCACTTGTGCGAGTCGACGCTTGATGTCGCGGCGCAGATCCATGCAAAGACGGAATCACATCGCGATTCCTGGCGTCAATAGAAATCGATTCAAGAACTTAGGTCAGATTCATTTTTCGTGAGTCGAAGCGCGACCAGCGCACCGCTTGCTCGTTCTTCTTCTTCGTGCAGGAAAGACTCTCTCAGTGGAGGACTCCGCGACCGGGGCCGGACAGCCCGGACAGACGGACACCCCTAAAGGGGATGTCCGGTCTGTCCGGGGGTGGATGTCCCGGACACAGCCCGGACATGTCCGGTGATGTCCGGTCTGTCTGGGTCAGGTGTCGAAGCCTCGGACGCCGCTTCCGTCCCGGTGTCATCCCGCGCGGCGAAACACGCCCTTGCCGGCATAGCGCGCCGAGGGGCCGAGCTGCTCCTCGATGCGGATCAGCTGGTTGTATTTGGCGTTGCGGTCGGAGCGCGAGAGCGAGCCGGTCTTGATCTGGCCGGCATTGGTGGCGACCGCGATGTCGGCGATGGTGGAATCCTCGGTCTCGCCGGAGCGGTGCGAGATGACGGCGCGGTAGCCGGCCTTGTGCGCCATCTCCACGGCTTCCAGCGTCTCGGAGAGGCTGCCGATCTGGTTCACCTTCACCAGGATCGCGTTGGCGACGCCCTTCTGGATGCCGTCGGCGAGGCGCCTGGGGTTGGTGACGAAGAGATCGTCGCCGACCAGCTGGATCTTCTTCCCCAGCGTGTCGGTCTGGGCCTTCCAGCCGGACCAGTCATCCTCGGCCATGCCATCCTCGATCGAGACGATCGGGTACTTCGCGACCAGGTCGGCGTAGAACTTCACCATGGCCGCGGAATCGAGCGTCTTGCCCTCTCCTTCGAGGGCGTACTTGCCGTCCTTGAAGAACTCGGTCGACGCCGGATCGAGCGCCAGCGCCACGTCCTCGCCGGGCTTGAACCCGGCCTTGCCGATCGCGGCCATGATCGCGTCGAGCGCCGCTTCGGCGCTTGCCAGGTTGGGCGCGAAGCCGCCCTCGTCGCCGACATTGGTGTTGTGGCCGGCGGCCTTCAGCTGCGTACGGAGGGCGTGGAACACTTCCGAGCCCCAGCGGATCGCTTCGGTGCAGGACGGTGCCGCCCAGGGGACGATCATGAACTCCTGGAAGTCGATCGGGTTGTCCGCGTGCACCCCGCCGTTGATGATGTTCATCATCGGCACCGGCAGCGTCCGCGCCTGGGTGCCGCCGATATAGCGGTAGAGCGGGAGCCCCGCCTCGACGGCAGCCGCCTTGGCGACCGCGAGGCTGACGCCGAGGATGGCGTTGGCGCCGAGCCGCGATTTGTTCGGCGTGCCGTCGAGCTCGATCATGGTGCGGTCGATGTGGAGCTGGCCTGCCGCTTCGAGACCCGAGACAGCGTCGAAGATCTCGCCGTTCACGGCTTCGACCGCCTGGAGCACGCCCTTGCCGCCGTATCTCGACTTGTCGCCGTCCCGGAGCTCGACCGCCTCATGGGCGCCGGTCGAGGCACCGGAGGGAACCGCGGCGCGGCCCATGGCACCGCTCTCCAGCGTCACATCGACTTCGACGGTCGGATTGCCGCGGCTGTCCAGGATCTGCCGGGCCTGAATATCAGTGATGGCGCTCATGCCGCTCTTCCCCTCCGGATGGATGTGACGGGCGGGAGTTATAGCGGCGCGCCGTCCAAGCGACTACCGCGATTTCTCGGTCGTCTCCGGCACCGTGGCGCCAGGTTCCGCCGGTTTCGCAATCGAGGCCAGCGCGGCCCCGACGGATTGCGAGAGCATGGCGCGCTCGTCCTCCTCCAGACGCGCGATCAGCGGCGCGACACGCGGATCGCGGCCAGGCTGCGCGGCCGAAATGCCGAGGCCGAGAATCCGGCAGAGCTGGTGGATCGTGATCGTGGCGAGGTCGCGCGCGAGAAGCCAGCGCCCGCCGTCATCGACGGCAAGGATCTTGGCGCCTTTCAGGGTTTCCAGCAGGCCGTGCAAGGTGACCGGGTCGGCCTGCAGGTCCTTCATGAGGCGAAACGTGCGCAGGCCGGTTCCGTGGGCGCGCGCCTGCTCCAGGGTCATGAGGGTCGCCAGCGCGAGGCTCAGCAGGTCGCCGCGCTTTTGATAGGGCGCCGTGCCCCGCCGGCCGGCGCGCCATTCGGGCAGCGCCGCGGTGATCTCGGCGCCCAGCAGCGTGATCACCCATGCGAGATACATCCAGAGCAGGAAGATCGGGATGGTGGCGAGCGCGCCATAGAGCGCTTGATAGGCGCCCATGGTCTGCAGGTAGAGACCGAACAGACGCTTCAGCAGCTCGAACAGGAAGGCGGCGGAGAGCCCGCCCCAGATCGCATCCGGATTGGCCACCGGCCGGCTCGGCATCAGGCGATAGATGAGTGCGAAGCCGGTCGCCTCCAGCGCGAAGGGCAAGACCGTCGCGAGCAGCCGGACCCCGGTCGACAGCCCATAGAGCTCGACATTGCCGGCCGCCTGGAAGAAATAGGTGGAGATCGAGAAGCTGACCCCGAACAGGATCGGCCCCAAGGTGATCAGAGCCCAATAGACGGGAAACCGGCTCCACCGCGTGCGCTGGGAGGTCGAGCCGAAGATCCGGTCGAAGGTGATCTGGATGGTGTGCAGCAGCAGGATCGCGGTGACGGCGAGGCCGATGATGCCGGCGCCGGTGGCGTTCGCCGCGTTCTTGATGAAGGTGTCGAGGTATTCCTGGACGGTCGTGCCGAGGCTCGGCGCAAGGTTCTGGAACAGCGCGCGGATCAAGTCCGCGCGCAGATCGGCGAAGAACGGGAAGGCCGCAAACATGGCAAGCCCGATCGCCAGCAGCGGCACGATCGCCAGCAGCGAGGTGTAGCTCAGGGCCGCCGCCACGCTGGTGCAGCCGTCCGCCTGGAAGCGTGCCAGGAGATAACGCAGGAAGCTCGGCGTGGCTTTGGAGGTTCGTTCGGCGAAGGCCCGCGCCGCCGCTTCCGCGGCCAGGCGAATCCGGCGCAAATCGGCGTTTTCGGCCACCCCGGCTCCCGGTTCGGTTGTCGCTGCGCGCGAGGCTACGCTCGGCGGAGAGTCCGGGTCAATCGGCGGGCCTCCGGCTCAGTGGGGCAGGCCCTGGTGATGAATGAAGGATG
>DATKMF010000258.1:0-8810 GCA_035542015.1 Candidatus Cybelea sp. | reverse complement strand
AAGTCCGGGTCGAGGTTGGCGCCGCGCAGGTAAAAGCCTACGGAGATGCTCGAATTTTCATGGTCTTCATTCATTTAAGTTTCCTATCACGTCACCCGCTGGGTCAACTACGTCGCCCGTATCAGGATTTACGCCATACTTATCCTTCGGCTGACTCATATTGTCGATCCCGGTGACAGTGCACACATCAAGTCGTCGACTGCCCTCCATCCCCATAGAGCACCGAAGCCCTAGCGCCGCGCCTTGTTGTGCCAGGCCTTGAGCCTGCGCGCGGCCTCGGCCATGTCGGCGGTGCTGCCGGCGAAGGAGAAGCGCATGAAATGCGCGCCGCGCGCGGGGTCGAAGTCGAGGCCGGGGGTCGCGGCGATGCCGGTCTCGGCCAGCATGCGGCGGGAGAAGTCGAGGCTGTCGCCGTTGGGACCTCCTGGGGTGAAGGCGCTGACATCGGCATAGATGTAGAAGGCGCCGTCCGGCACGGTCAGCCGGTCGAAGCCGGCCTTCGGCAGCTCTTCCAGCAGGAGATCGCGGTTGGCGGCGTAGCGGCGGACGTTGCCGTCGAGCTCCTCCGTCGCATCGAAGGCGGCGAGGCCCGCGGCCTGGGAGATCGCCGGCGCCGAGATGTAGAGATTCTGCGCCAGCCGTTCGATCGGCCGCACCAGCTCGGGCGGCAGCACCAGCCAGCCGATGCGCCAGCCGGTCATCGAGAAGTATTTGGAGAAGCTGTTGACCACGATCGCGTGGTCGCTGAGCGCCGCTGCCGTGGCAGCCTGCATGCCATAGGTGATGCCGTGGTAGATCTCGTCGGAGATCAGCCGCACGCCGCGGCGGTCGCACCATTGCGCGAGATCCGCCAGTGCCTCGGGCGAAACCATGGCGCCCACCGGATTGGAGGGGCTGGCGACGATGAGGCCGTCGATCCGCCCGGCCTTGGCCTCGAGCAGTTCCGGTGTCGGCTGGAACTTGGTCTCCTCGCCGGCCTCGACCAGGACGGGCTCGATCCCGAGCACCGAGAGGATGTGGCGATAGCAAGGATAGCCGGGAGAAGCGAGCGCCACCCGGTCGCCCGGATCGAAGGCGGCGAGGAAGGCGAGCAGGAAGCCGCCGGATGAGCCGGTCGTGACCGCGATCCGCTCCGGCGACAGGGCGAGACCGTAGCGGTCGCGATAATGCCGCGCGATCCGCGCGCGCAGCGGATCGACGCCGAGGGATTCGGTGTAGCCGAGCGCCTCCGCCTCCAGCGCCGCCGCAGCGGCGGCGCGGGCCAGTCGCGGCGCCGGCGTGCTCGGCTGGCCGACCTCGAGATGGAGCACGCCGGGGAGATTCTCCGCCGCAGCCCGGCGCGCGTAGTCGCCGGCGGCACGCATCACGTCCATCACGATGAAGGGATCGACCGCGGCGCGTTTGGCGATCTTGCCGGCCGCGCCGGGATGTCGGACCGGCGGCGTCACTTCTGGTTCACCGTGGTGACGAGCCCGTTGCCGCGGACGTCGTTGCGGAGCTCGCACTGGTCCATCCCATTCGGCGCGCCCCTGGGGCAGTAGATCGCATTGATCAGCCCGAGCGTGCCGGACTTCGTGACCTTGAAGCCGGCGCCGGCGATGGCGCCCTCCTTTCCGGAGGCGGAGTCCTCGAGAAAGACGTCCCCGGCGCCGTCGGCGAACAGGCGTCCCGCCTGCAGCGCCTGACCGAGCGGCTTCTTGCCGCGCGAGACGGCGTCGAACAGCGCGCCCTTGGCGATCGCCGCCGGCGCGCCACCGCCGCCCGCCGCGAGGAAGAAGAGCTTCCCGGTGTACTGGTTCGCCAGCATCAGCGGGCCCGTGGCGCTGAACCCGGCCCCTTTGGTGTTCGGCGCGGGCGCGAGGATGATTCCCGTGCCCGGCGCAATGCGGTCGGCGCCGAACGGCGCGTTCATGGTGAACTCGCAAGCGACGCCTTGGCCGTCGTTGTCGATCGCGACGAGGCCCGTCGCCGAGGGATTCTCGGTCATGGCGGCGGCCGGCGCATCGGACTTCGCCGCGATCGCGGCATGCACATGCTCTTCCGAGAGCAGCTCGGCCGCGGGCTTCGACGCGTCGCCGCCCGGCTTCATCCAGCTGTCGCGGTCGGCGACGAGGCCGTTGACCGCCTTGGCAACAGAGGCGCCGTCATCGGCGTTGCCGAGCCCGAGCGCCTCGACCATCTGCGCCGCCAGCACGCCGCCCGCGGAAGGCGGCGCGGGGAACAGGAGCTGATGATCGCCGACCGCGATCTCCAGCGGCGGATAGGCGGTCGCCTTGGCGGAGCGCAGATCGTCGATGGTCAGCGGCGCGCCGATCGACTGCGCCGCCTGGGCCAGGGCGTGACCCAGCTGCCCGCTGTAGAGCTCGTTGACGCCGTTGACGCGGATCCGCTCGAGCGCGGCCCCGAGGT
This sequence comes from Candidatus Cybelea sp., assembly GCA_035542015.1. GTDB lineage: Bacteria > Pseudomonadota > Alphaproteobacteria > Dongiales > Dongiaceae > Dongia. The sequence continues at coordinate 6,401 of DATKMF010000258.1, read as the reverse complement.
CGACCTGGCGCAGATTGTCGCTCTCCGCGAGCGGCATGCCGCCCTCCTTGGTGAAGATCGCCGCCATCTGCGGGTCCTCGGTCAGGCGCGAGCCGGCTGCCGCCAGCTCGGAAGCGAGGGCGCGGCTGACCGCGCCGCCGTTGCTGGCGATGCCCGCCGCGGGCGCCACCAGCTGCGACCAGGCAAGCTTGCCATAGCGCGCGTTGATCGCCGCCATGCCGCGGACGTTCCCCGGCACGGCGACCAGGCCACCCTTGGCGGAACGCGGCAGGAAATCGAAGACGTCGGTGGTCTTCTTGGCGGCGTCGTGCACAAGGCAGACGCCGCCGCCGCCGAGCCCCGCCGCGTTCGGCATGGTGACCGACAGGGTGAAATAGGCGGCCACGGCGGCATCGGCGGCATTTCCACCCGCCGCCAGGATGTCGCGCGCGATCAGTGCGGCGCGCGGCTCGTCGGTGACGATGCCGGCCTTGAAGTCGGGCGCGAACAGGAATCCGACGGTGCCCGGCTCGTTGCTGCTGCAGGCAAGCAAGGCCGGGAGCAGGCCCAGCGCAACGGCTGCACCACGCCAGGCGCGGCGCCTGCCAATGTGGCAGAATTGCGCCACCCTGCGACCGATTCGCACGGCGGGTGTCCTGCTGGATCGGGCAGGTAAAGTATGATAGGCGCTAGGCATGTATTGCTCTCCCCATGAGCCACGGATCGGACCTGTCACGCGTCTTGCAACGCCCTTGAACGGCGCCGTCTGCGCGGTTCTCGCCGATCCTCAAATCGGCCCGATGCGAGCATAGAGAATGACCGTCGAATTGATCAACCGACTGGTTGCTCGCGCAAGCTGCCTCGCCGCAGCTTTCGCCACGGCGCTGCTCCAGGCCGCCCCGGCCGAGGCTCAAGCATCGCCATCGCTGATTCGCGACGCCGAGATCGAGGCGACGATCCGGGCCTATGCCGATCCGCTGTTCAGCGCCGCCGGGCTCGATGCCGCGGCCATCAAAGTGCATCTGATCGAGAGCGACCAGATCAACGCTTTCGTGGCGCCGGGCAATAACATGTTCATCTATACCGGCCTGCTGATGCGGGCGGATTCACCGAACCAGGTGATCGGCGTCATCGCGCACGAGACCGGCCACATCGCCGATGGACATCTGGTGCGCATCCAGCAGGAGCTCCACAACGCCACCATCGAGAGCATCATCGCCATGGTGGCCGGCATCGGCGCCGGTGTCGCGACCGGGAATGCCGGCGTCGGCATGGGTGCAGCGGCCATCGGCCAGGGCGTCGCCCAGCGCAACCTCTTGAAATACAGCCGGGTGCAGGAGGCCTCCGCCGACCAGGCGGGCATGCGGTTCCTCGACGCGAGCCATCAGTCGGCGCGCGGCTTGCTGGAGTTCTTCCAGAAGCTCGAAGGCGAGGAATACCTGATGCCCGGCAGCCAGGACCCCTACCTTCAGACCCATCCGCTGACGCGCGACCGTATCGAATCCGTGCAGCAGCATGTCGACAACTCGCCTTACAGCGACGCCAAGGACACGCCCGCGCTGGTCGCAATGCACCTGCGGATGCTGGCGAAGCTCAAGGGCTACATCTGGCCTCTCGATCGCGTCATGCAGGCCTATCCGCCGAGCGACAACTCGCAGCCGGCGCGCTACGCGCGGGCGATCGCGCTCTATCGCGTCAGCCGGACCCGCGAAGCGCTGGCCCTCATGGGCAGCCTTCTCAAGGAATCGCCCCAGGACCCTTTCTACCTCGAGCAGACAGGGCAGATCCTGTTCGAGAACGGCCGGCTCGCCGACGCACTGCCTTACTATCAGCGCGCGGCCGAGATCAGGCCCCGCGAATCGCTGCTACGGCTCGAGCTGGGACAGGTCCAGATCGAGACCGAGCAGCCCCAATACGTGAAGCCGGCAATCGCCAATCTCGAGTTCGCGACCCAGATGGAATCAAACGATCCGTTCGGTTGGCAGCTCCTGGCGGTTGCCTATGGCCGCGACAACCAGCTCGGCATGTCGGCGCTTGCCCAGGCCGAGCAAGCGCTGGCGAGCGGCAACAAGCGAGAGGCCAAGGCCCAGGCGAAACGCGCCCTCAAGGGTCTGCCCGACGGCTCGCCAGGCTGGCTGCGGGCCAACGACATCGTCTCGGCCGCGGGCGGACCGGACGACAACAGCGACCAAGGCGGCATGCAGTGAGGGGGTCGAGATGACGGATCTCGCGTTCGGCGCAGCGGTCACCTGCGGGTAAGGCTCCAGGTCCTCGAGTTTGGCCATGCCTGGAGAGGCATTCCCGGGTCGGAGGCGACCAGCCCCGACAGCACGCCCGAAAACCCGGTTGCGCTCACTGTCCCCCTTGTTCGGACTCGCCGCCTGGTTGCTCCTCGCGGCAAGCTCGGTCGCCTCGGCGGCGGATACCGGTCATCCGGATCGAGAGTTCCAGGAGTGCAGCGTTTGCCCGGTCATGGTTGCCATTCCCGCCGGCAGATTCGTGATGGGAAGTCCGGTGTCGGAGCCGGGGCGGTTTGATTCGGAAGGGCCGCAACACCAGGTTGCCGTCAAGGCCTTCGCGATCGGCAAGTATGACGTGAAGGTGGAGGAGTTCCTGAAGTTTTTGCGGGAGACCGGCTACCAACCGAAACCATGTCAGCCGTTGATCGAGCTCGCCTGGGATTCTCCCGGTCATGGTCTGGCTTACCCGCCGGGCATCACCACGCCACCGCAATGGCCGGCCACCTGTCTCAATTGGACGGATGCGCAAGCCTATGTGACGTGGTTGAACGCCAAGGTGCACGGCCTTCCGTCAGCCGCCGGACATCGCAACGGACCGTATCGGCTGCCGAGCGAGGCCGAGTGGGAATATGCAGCGCGCGGAGGAACGACGACGACGCGATGGTGGGGCAACGCTATCGGCATCGGCAATGCCAACTGCCAGGGCTGCGGCAGCCGTTGGGATGGAGATCTTCTCGCGCCCGCGGGGAGCTTCGGGCCCAATCCATTCGGCCTCTATGACATGCTCGGAAACGTCTGGCAGTGGGTCGAAGACTGCTGGCACGGCAACTATCTGTCGGCGCCAAGCGATGGGACCGCATGGTCGGGCGGAGATTGCACCAGGCACATCATCCGCGGCGGTTCATGGAGCAACGTGCCGGCCTTCGTCCGCTCCGCGGCCAGGGGGCATGTCGCGACCGATGGTCACGACTTCGACTATTCGAACGATGCGGGATTTCGCGTCGCACGGAATCTCCCGTAGAATCGCACGACGCATGACGCCGTGCTTACTGCAGGACCGCGCGCGGGTCGAACTCGATGACCAGCTCCTTGACGTACTGATAACTGCCCGGCGGAATGATGAGGGGCGAAGAGAGCAGTACTGCATTGCGGGCGCTCAGCGCGAACTCGAAATACCGGCGGTTGGTCTGGTAGCGGCCGATATCGACCACTTCCGCCAGCGCGACCGTCCCGTCCGGCCGAAGCTTCATGTGAACGGCGACGGTCCATCCCTTCGAGACGGGGGCCGGATCCGCAACGTACCAGCGCCGGATTATCTGTGCCCGAATGAAATCCTTGAGGCCATATACGGCTTCGGGCCCCGTCGCTGTTCCGGCACTCGCAGTCGCGTTCGAAAGGCCGGTTCCTTGCTGCGGCATGGGCGAGGGCGTCAACTTGGAGGTTGGCTCAGCCAGTTCCGCCAGTCGCTGCAGCCGCTCCGTCAGCACATCATCTCGCGATTCGATGGCGCCCGGCTTTGATGTCGGGGCGCGTTGGGCCGACGCGAGAGCGGCTTTCCGCCCGTTCGTCGCCGCGGGGCCCGCCGGTCCGGAATGAATGCGTGCTCCGGCAATGGTTCCGACTGCCTTTGCGGGAGCGGCGGCCGGCGAGATTTGATCGGAGGTTTCCGAGGCAGGCTGTTGCGGAACGGCCGACCGCCGGACGGCGGCCGGCGAGACCGTGGACGGTCCCAGCGCCACCAGATCGATCGTGATCGCCGGCTGGCGCGCAGCATCATCAGTACGCGGCCACCCGAACAACACGAGGAGTCCGAGCAGAACGGCATGAAGACAAAGCGAGAGCACCCAGCCCCGGTGCGCTTGGAGCGATATAGCCGCCTCCTTCGCCGCGCTCGCCGCTTCGGTACCGATCATGGGTTCCGAGGCTATGCCCCCCTCAAGAGGCCGTCCACCCCGCTGCCGTGTCACTGTCAGCTTTCTTGCATCCGACCACGAGATGAGGATCGGGCCTCCAGGAAGCGCGGCATTTGCGGCAACCGGAGCAATGGGGATAGCCTCGTCCCGCGTGGATGCCGGACGGAGTTGACGATGTTGACCAGACGCAGACTCTTGAACGGAACTCTCCTGGGTAGCGCCGCGATGGTGACCGGCGCGGCTGCCGCGCGCGCCTTCTCCTTCCAAGCGATGCCCGCGGACGTGGCCGCCTCCTACGCTTTGCGGTGCGGGAATGTCGGAGGTCACGACCAGCTCATGCAGCAAGCGCGTGTCACGCTTGATGGCGAGATTGCCAAGGGTTTGAAGCCGGCGGGCGCTCAAGAGATCGTGATCTGCCCGATCTGTGGCTGTCGCATGGTGGTTTCCAGCTGATTTGAGGCTCTTGCCCTTGCGGCGGCAACGAGCCGCGGCGGCACAGGGTTCCACCCCCCGGTCTTCCCCCAGTCGTGAAACCGCACATGGCGTCGGGCTGCGACCTGCTTTAAAAGCTCAATCGAGCTGCCCTTCGGGGCGGACGAGGGCGATTCGGCTGCAGCCAGCCGGAAGCCGGCAACGACGAGCGAGGCGGTATAGAATGAGATGGAGACGACTGGCGGGCGCCTCGGCGCTGGCCGTGGCTTTGGCTTTCGGCATCGGCTTGGGCAGGCCGGCTGGCGCCCAGGATTCGACACCCGCTCCGACGCCACCCCAGTCGATGCCGCCCGCGTCCACCTTGCCGCTGAACCTCTCGCCCGAGCAGAAGACCGCCTTCGAGAAGCTGATCCACGACTACCTGATCGCGCATCCCGAAGTGGTGAAGGAGGCGATCGAGGCGCTGCAGGCCAAGGAGGATGCCGACAAGACCGCGGCCCAGACCCAGTCGGTCTCCGAGAACCAGAGCGCGCTCTACAACGATCCGGCGACGCCGGTCGCCGGCAATCCGGTGGGCGACGTCACGGTGGTCGAGTTCTTCGACTACCATTGCCCCTATTGCAAGGCCGTGGCCGAGCCGCTGCAGCAGCTGATCGCCGAGGACAAGGGAATCCGGCTGGTGCTGAAGGAGTTTCCGATCCTGGGCGATGATTCCGTGCTCGCGTCGCGTGCCGCCCTCGCCTCGGTCGCCCAGGGCAAGTACTGGGCCTATCACCAGGCGCTGATGGCGCATCGCGGCAGCTTCGACGCCGCGACCCTGGATTCGATCGCGGCCAAGGTCGGCATCGACACGAAGAAGCTCGACGCCGACATGGGCGTCGGCAAGGTCGAGCCGTTGATCTCGGCCAATCACAAGCTCGCGGATGCGCTCAATGTCGGCGCCACGCCCACCTTCGTGATCGGCGGCAAGGTGGTCGAAGGCGCCGTGCCGCTGGAGCAGCTGAAGGCGCTGATCAAAGAGGCGCGCGGCGGCTGAGCCCTCATCCTCAGTGATGATGCGTGTGCGGTTCGGCGGCGAGCTCCGCGGCAAGTCCGCTCGAGCTTCGCGCCAAGGCTGAAGGAATGAGCGCCGCGAAATAGGCAGCGGCGCTCAAGGCCGTGATGCAGAAGCTGGCCGGCCAGTCCGTATAGTAGGACAGCGCGAGGCCGAGCCAGGCTTCCACCAGGGCCAGCAGCGCCGAAAGCGCGACGCCGAGCCGGATCCGACTGGTCAACCGCTGCGCCGCCGCCGCAGGCCCCACCATCAAGGCGAACACCAGCAGCACGCCCACCACCTGCGCGCATTCGGCAACCGCGATCGCGACGATCGCCAGGAAAAGGATCGAGACCAGGCGCAAGGAGACGCCCTTGGCCTCGGCGAGCTCCGGCTGCAGGGTCGCGAACAGCAGCGGCCGCACGATGACCGCGAGCGCCACCATGCTCACGAGGCCCAGGCCTCCCAGCGCGGCCAGGATTCCGGGATTGACCCCGAACACGTTGCCGAACAGCAGCGCCGTCGCCTGGGTGGCGAAGGCGGTGAAGTAGTGCAGGAACAGCAGGCCGAAGCCGAGCGAGAGCGAGAGCACGACGCCGATCGCGACATCGCGGCCGCTCAGACGCTCGCCGAGCGCGCCCATCAGCATGCCGGCGGCGACGGTGAAGATGACGAGGCCGGCGAGGGGAGAGAGTCCGATCAGGATCGCGCCCGTCGCGCCCGCAAACCCGACATGCGAGAGCGCATGACCGGCGAAGGTCTGGCCGCGCAAGACCAGGAAGTAGCCGACCGTCCCCGCGACCA
>DATKMF010000257.1:0-5559 GCA_035542015.1 Candidatus Cybelea sp. | reverse complement strand
GCGCGTATCCTGGGGCCGGTTGCGAAACCACTCGTACTCGGCGGCCACAAGCCGCATGTGGTGCTGGTGGTGGGCGTCAATGGCAGCGGCAAGACCACCACGATCGGCAAGCTCGCCCAGCAGTATCGCGGCCAGGGTCTGAAGGTAGTTCTCGCGGCCGGCGACACCTTCCGTGCCGCTGCGGTCGAGCAGCTGAAGATCTGGGGCGAGCGCACCGGCGCGGAGGTGGTTGCGGGCGGCGAGGGCGCTGATGCCGCCGGGCTCGCTTATGACGCGCTCGCCAAGGCGAAGACGGTGGGCGCCGACCTGTTGCTGATCGACACGGCGGGACGGCTGCAGAACAAGACCGGCCTCATGGCCGAGCTTGCCAAGATCATCAAGGTCGTGAAGAAGCTGGAGCCGGCGGCACCCCACGACACTCTGCTGGTGCTCGATGCCACCACCGGCCAGAACGCGCATTCCCAGGTCGAGGTCTTCAAGGAGATCTGCGCCGTCACCGGCCTCGTCGTGACCAAGCTCGACGGTTCCGCGAAGGGCGGGGTGCTCGTGGCTCTCGCCGAACGGTTCGGCCTGCCGGTGGTCGCGATCGGCGTCGGCGAGACCGCCGACGACCTCAAGCCCTTCGAGGCTGAGAGCTTCGCCCGTTCGCTGATGGGCCTCGTCTAGAAGCGTCTAGAAGACGTCCCGCGCCACCCAGTATCCGCCGCTCTTCCGGTACTTCCGCTTCACCGCCGACCACGCGACGCGAAAGGCGATCTCCTCCCGCTCCTCCGGCCGCGCGGCATATTCCTGCCAGGCGTTGTTGAAGGCCGCCCGGAAGATATCCTGCGCATGGTCGGGCAGGTGGTCGCGGATGGCCGGCGGCAGGTGGAGGTTGGACGCATAGGGCATGGTGCGGATGCTAACGCGCGGCGGCCTCCCGCGGCTCTGATCCAGATCAAGACCGGCGCCGGATACCGCTGGAATACTTCCCGGCATGATCCGCAACACCCAGATCGCCGATGCCTTCGACGAGATCGCCGATCTCCTCGAGCTGCAGCAGGCCAATCCGTTCCGCGTCCGCGCCTATCGCAACGCTGCGCGAGTCCTGCGCGGGATGAAGCGCGAGGCGGCGGACATGCTGAAGTCCGGCGAGGCGCTGGATGAGCTCCCGGGGATCGGCGCCGACCTCGCCGGCAAGATCCGCGACGTGGTGCAGACCGGCAGTACCGAGCTCCTGTTCCGGCTGCATCGCGCGCTGCCGGCCGGTCTCGTCGCCTTGCTGAAGGTGCCGGGCCTCGGGCCGAAGCGGGTGAAGCTGCTGCACGACAGGCTGAAGATCAGCTCGCTGCAGGAGCTGAAGGCGGCGATCGAGGCCGGCCGGCTCGAGGGCCTGAAGGGGGTCGGCCCGAAGATCATCGCGACCGTGACCCAATCGCTGAAGACGGCGCCGAAGGGAAAGGCGCGCGCGTTGCGCGCGCGGGTGGCGCCGGTGGTGGCGGAGCTGATCCGCCATCTCCGGCGGGCGCCGGGCGTCGGCCGGGTCGCAGTCGCCGGCTCCTTCCGCCGCGGCAGCGAGACGGTCGGCGATATCGACATCCTGGCGACCGCCAGGGACGGCGCCGCGGTGATCGCGCACTTCACGGGCTATGAGGACACGACCAAAGTGCTGGCGAAGGGCGACACAAGGGCGACGATCGTCGTCACCGGCGGCCTCCAGGTCGACCTCCGCGTGGTCGCCGAGGAGAGCTATGGCGCGGCTCTGGTCTATTTCACCGGCAGCAAGGCGCACAACATCGCGATCCGCGGCATGGCGCTGAAGCGCAAATTGAAGATCAACGAATACGGCGTATTCCGCGGCAAGCGCCGGATCGCCGGCGAGACCGAGGATTCGGTCTATGCGGCGCTCGGCCTCTCGCTGCCGCCGCCGGAGCTGCGCGAGGACCGCGGCGAGATCGACGCCGCGAAGGCGGACCGGCTGCCGCAGCTCGTCGAGCGCAAGGACCTCCGGGGCGATCTCCATTGCCACACCGAGGCCAGTGATGGCGAGGACAGCCTCGCCGACATGGCGGCCGCGGCCCGCGCGGCGGGACTCGAATACCTGGCGATCACCGACCACTCGCAGCGCCTCGCGATGGTGCACGGCCTCGATCGCAAGCGGCTGGCGCGTCAGGGCGACGCGATCGACCGGCTGAACGCGACGCTCCGCGGCTTCCGCATCCTGAAGGGGATCGAGGTCGACATTCTGGAGGACGGCAGCCTCGATCTCCCGGACGAGGCCCTGGCCGGGCTCGACCTGGTGGTCGCGTCGATCCACAGCCATTTCAATCTCTCGCCCGAGCGGCAGACCGCGCGCCTGCTGCGCGCCCTGGAGCGTCCGTACGTCTCGATCCTGGCGCATCCCACTGGACGCCTCCTCGGCCAGCGCGAGGGCTGCCGCTACGATCTCGAGCGGATCATCGCGACGGTGAAGCAGCGCGGCGCCTTCCTGGAGCTCAACGCCCAGCCCGAGCGGCTCGACCTCGACGACGTCCATTGCCGGACGGCGCGGGATGCCGGGGTGCTGATCTCGATCGCCTCCGACTCCCATCGAGTCGGGGATTTCGATTTCCTGGCCCATGGCGTGACCCAGGCCCGGCGCGGCTGGCTGCGCAAGGCGGACGTGCTCAACACCCGCGGATTGCGGGATCTCGCGGCGCTGCTCAAGCGCACCCGCCTCCGCTAACCGCTTCATCCAACGGGCCTATGCCGGCATCGGCACAATCTATTGGGCGCCGCCCCGCTGCCGTGGCATGTTACGATTCTGTGACACAGCCCGATCCCGAACCGGTTATCCCGTGACCCTTTCCCTTGGAATGACGCTCCTCGTTCTGCTGGCTGCAGTGATGCATGCCGGCTGGAACGTCATGGTGAAGCTCGGCAACGACGCCTTCCTCAACATGAGCCTGATCGTCGGGCTCGGCGGCTTGCTGGCGCTCGCCTTCACGCCGCTGGTCGACTTCCCGGCGGCGGAGAGCTGGATCTTTCTCTTCGGCTCCTGCATGGCGCATCTCGGCTACTACACCTTCCTGGTCCTGGCCTATCGCCACGGCGAGCTCTCCCAGGTCTATCCGATCGCCCGCGGCTCGGCGCCGCCACTGGTGGCCCTGGCCGCCTGGCTGCTGCCGTCGCACCAGACGCTGAACCTGCTGCAGATGGCAGGCGTGGTGTCGATCTCGGCCGGCATCCTCAGTCTCGCCGTCGATAAGCCGGTCGACCGCGCGCACAAATGGGAGGCGGTCGCCTTCGGCCTGCTGACCGGCCTCACCATCATGAGCTACACCCTGTTCGACGGCGAAGGCATCCGCCATGCCGGCAATGTCGAAGGCCAGCAGCTCGGCTACGTGGTCTGGCTGTTCGTGCTGGATGCGCCGCTGCTGGCGATCTATTGCCTGGCGACCCGCGGGGCAGAGGCGCGTGCCTTCGTGCGGCAGAATTGGAAGCTCGGGTTATGCGGTGCCGCGCTTTCGCTCGCGGCCTACGGCATCGCGATCCTGGCGATGCGGTTCGGCGAGTTCGCCCATGTCTCGGCCCTGCGCGAGACCAGCGTAATCTTCGCAGCGCTGATGAGCGCCTATCTGTTGAAGGAGCGGTTCAAGAAGCGACGGTATCTCTCGGTCAGCCTGGTCGCCCTCGGCGCCGTGCTGCTGCACTAGCGCAAGGACGGAGCGGTCAGGCGGCGGCGAGGGCGGTCTGCAGCGCGTACTTGCGGCTGGTGATGAGGCCTTCGAGCGACAGCGACTTGCGGGAGCTGGGATCGCTCAGATTCTGGATCACCACATGCGGCGTGTCGTTGCGGTCCTTGAAGCGCTTGATCACACGCCATTGCGGAAAGCGATGCTTCGGGAGGAACTCGCAGCTCTCGAGGAGCACCGAGCCGACTTCGAGACGTCCGACCGAGTCCTTGTCGATCTTGATCTCCGTCCGGACGCGGTCCGGCCCGGCAAGAAACTTGAACATCCTGTTACCTCATCCCCACCAGACGATACGGTTTCGGTAAGCCTCTCAACCGATCCGCATTATGACAGACCGTCACTTAACAAAGGGTTGCGGCCAAACACTGAGCCCGGCGGTACATTAGTCGGGCTAAATGTCGATCAAATGACGGGTAACGGCCCTCTCCGCGAGGCCTGGGTTGCGAAGAGGTTAATCGGCGGTAAAGACGACCTTTTTGATCTCGTCGCCGATCTCGAGATCCTGCAGGACGTCCAATCCGTCGGACGCCTTGCCGAAGACGGTGTGCATGCCGTCGAGATGCGGTTGGGGCGCCAGCACCAGGAAGAACTGCGATCCGCCGGTGTCGCGGCCCCGATGCGCCATGGAGAGCGAGCCGGTCAGATGCTTGTGCGGGTTGCCCTTGGTCTCGCAGGCGATGCTCCAGCCGGGGCCGCCGGTCCCGGTGCCCTCCGGGCAGCCGCCCTGGGCGACGAAGCCGGGGATCACGCGATGGAAGGCGAGGCCGTCATAGAAGCCGTCAGAGGCGAGCACATAGAAATTGGCGACCGTGTTCGGCGCGGCATCGGGAAAGAGGTCGATCGTGATGTCGCCCTTGCTGGTGGTCATGATGCAGCGGGTCAATTTCGCCAGCTTGTCCTTGGGAATGTCGTGGACCTTCAATGCTTCGCGCGCCATATCGCTCGTTCCTCAGTCGAAAAGAGGGGCGGATCATAGGCGGGGCGTACCGGCGATGTCGAATCCTATCGGTCGCCGGAGGTGCTGCCAGGGGTGCTGCCGGAAATGCTATCCGGCGCGCTGTTCAGCACGTCGCGCACCAGCTTCAGCGTGATGGCGACACCACGCGACATCGAGGCGCGGTCGAGCATGCGCGCGGCGGTCGCCGCCGTGACGAAGGAGCGCTCGATCCGGCTGACCAGATAGGTGATGACCTCGTCCGAGACCTCGACCTGGCGGTCGGCGAAGTGCTTAGCCAGCACCGCCGCCAGCAGGGTGTCGTCGGGCCGCAGCACGCCCACCGCCGGAATGGCGGCGAGGCGCGAGGCGAGATCGGGAAGCCGGACCGGCCAGCGCGCCGGCGGCTCGCGGTCGAGGATCAGCAGCGAGAGGCTGCTCCCCCGCGCGTGGTTGATGAGGTGGAAGAGGTGCTCCTCCGGGAGGCGCAGTCCGTCGAGGATGAGGTTGCCGGCCGCGGGCAGGCGGTCGAGCGCCGCGGGCTCCAGGAGATGCGCCGTACCGCCGGCCTGGGCCACGCGCTCGCGCCAGACATGGGCGAGGTGGGTCTTGCCGCAACCGGCCGGACCGTAGATGGCCAGTGCCGCGCCCGGCCAGTCCGGCCAGCGGTCGAGCCAGGCGACCGCATCCCGGTTGCTGTCCGAGACCACGAAATCGGCGGCGTTCATCGCGCTGCGGACCGGGAGGTCGAGCGGCAATTGCTCGGGTCCAGTCACGGCAGCTCGACGGGCTCGGAACGAACGGCGTCATCCGGCAGATGTATGGTCGGGCGCTCGCGACCGAGATAGACGGGGCTGTCGAGATACCGGGCGATGGCGAAGCGCACCAGCACGCCGATCGCGGCGGCGCTCG
>DATKMF010000256.1:0-12145 GCA_035542015.1 Candidatus Cybelea sp. | reverse complement strand
GCTTCCACCATTCCTGGGTCTTGGGATCGGCCGCCATCTTCGCCATGTCGGCGGCGAAGTCGGTGCCGTGGTATTCGAAAGTGGCGAACATCACGTTCTCCGGCTCGCGCAGGAAGATCGAGTAGTTGCGGATGTGGCAGGCGGCGATGGTCTTCAGCACCTCGGGCCAGACCGCCGCGTGCAGCCGCACGTATTCCGCCTTGCGGGCGGGATCGAGGCCGATGGTCATGCCGTAGCGCTTCATCGCACGCTCCCTCGCGCAGCGGAAGGCTAGCCGGCCAGCCGCAGGATTCCGTAGAGCAAGGCGGCCGCCAGCACGGCGCCGATGCCGAGGAACATGTAGGCGCCGCGCACCATGCCGGCCTTGATCTTCTGGAACTCGGCGCGGTCGTTGACGTTCGGGAACTTGCCGTTGGGCACGGCGACGCCGAGGAAGTCGCAGAGCGGCTTCCACCCCTGGTCGACCGAGAAGAGCAGCAGCTTCTCCGGCGGCACCGCCGCCTTCACCTCGGCGATGTGCTGGTTGTAGAAGGCGACCGCCTTGGCGCGATCGGGCATGGTGCCGCGGTGGAGGCGCTGCCAGATCAGGCGATGCGACATGTCGCCGAACTTGCGCCCGAAGGGCGTCACCAGCTTCAGCACCTTGAACTGCCAGGCGCTCTCGCTGAAATAGATCGTCTCCATCACGCTTTCGTACCAGGCCTCCGCGCCCTTCGGATGCAGCGTGAGCAGCACCTTCGCGTCGGGATAGGCCGCCATCAGCTCGCGCCAGACGCAGACCGCCGGGTTGTCGACCGCCGCCTTGTAGCGTCCGAAGATCCGCTCCCAGTCCTGCTGCGTCCCCGCGGGGTCATGCGCGACCTTGCGCCAGAAGTCGAGATGGGTCTTGTTCAGCGGATTCCGCAGCACTTCGAACATGTGATAGCAGGGAAAGCCGAGCTCGTTGAGCGCGGCATGGGTGGACATCGTCCCGGTCCGGCCGAAGCCGGCGCCGATGATCTCAAGCGGCATGGTGCCTCCCCCGAGGTTCTAACCCGATCGGCCGGTTGCTCCGGCCTGTTCCGATACGCGAATGATCGCCGGTTGGATGCTCCACTGCAACGGTGGATAGCTGACGCGGCGCCGATCAGGCATGCGCCCACAGCAGGAAGAAGGCGGGCGGTGCCGCGAGCGCCAGGATCAGCGCCGGCCAGAGCCAGCGGCCGTGCCAGGCGAGCAGCAGCGCGGGCAGCGTGCCGAGCGCTAACGGGATCGCGGTCAGCATCGCCATGCCCTGGCCGATCTCGGCGCCCATCGGATCCGAGGCCGGCTGCAGGAAGATCGCCAGCAGCGCAATGCCCAGCGCAGCCTCGATCGCGGCCAGCGCCAGCACCGCGATCCGCAGAATCCCCCGCCCCTTCAATCGCGCCCCCGTTCCCCGGAAGGATTGATCCCATACAATTCGCAGCGCGACAATCCGCCGGATTCGCCATGGAATCCGCGGTTCTCAGCGCGATGGCCGATTGCGCCGGGCGGAATCGGGCGCTATTTTCCGCCGGCTTTCTCGTCGCCAACCGAACGTGAGAATCATGGCCTTCATCGCCGAGCGTCTGGACCGGATCAAGCCCTCGCCCACCATCGCCGTCACCATGAAGGCGCGGCAGCTGAAAGAGGCGGGCCGCGACGTGATCGGGCTGGGTGCCGGCGAGCCGGACTTCGACACGCCGGACAACATCAAGGAAGCGGCGATCAAGGCGATCCGCGCCGGCGACACCAAATACACCAACGTGGACGGCACCGACGCGCTGAAGAAGGCGATCATCGGCAAGTTCAAGCGCGAGAACAATCTCGACTACAAGCTCGACCAGATCACCGTCGGCACCGGCGGCAAGCAGGTGCTGTTCAACGCGCTGGTCGCGACCTTGAACGCCGGCGACGAGGTCATCATCCCGGCGCCCTACTGGGTCTCCTATCCCGACATCGTGCTGCTGGCGGACGGCAAGCCGGTGATCGTCGAGTGCGGCCAGAACCATCATTTCAAGCTGCGCCCCGAGGCGCTCGAAGCCGCGATCACGCCGAAGACCAAGTGGCTGATCCTGAACTCGCCGTCGAACCCGACCGGAGCCGCCTATTCCGCCGACGATTTGAAGAAGCTGGCGGAGGTGCTGCTGAGGCACCCGCATGTCAACGTCTTGACCGACGACATGTACGAGCACCTGCTCTATGACGGGTTCAAGTTCGCGACCATCGCCGCGGTCGAGCCGAAGCTCTACGACCGGACGCTCACCATGAACGGCGTCTCCAAGGCCTATTGCATGACCGGCTGGCGCATCGGCTATGCGGGCGGCCCGGCGCCGCTCATCAAGGCGATCGCCAAGATGCAGTCGCAATCGACCTCGAACCCATCCTCGATCTCCCAGGCGGCGGCGGTCGAGGCGTTGAGCGGCCCGCAGGACTTCATCGCCGCGCATAACGAGGTGTTCAAGGCGCGGCGCGACCTGGTGGTGAAGCTGCTGAACCAGGCGCCCGGCCTGCACTGCCACACGCCGGAGGGCGCCTTCTACGTCTATCCCTCCTGCGCCGGCTGCATCGGCAAGACCACGCCGCAGGGCAAGAAGCTTGCGACCGACGACGACTTCGTCACCTACCTGCTGGAAGCGGAAGGCGTCGCCGCGGTGCAAGGCTCGGCCTTCGGCCTCTCGCCCTATTTCCGCATCTCCTACGCGACCTCGACCGAAGCACTGCAGGAGGCTTGCACCCGGATCATCCGGGCGTGCCAGGCACTGAAATGACGACCCTCCTTTAGGCTCGTCATCCTCCGCGAAGGCGGAGGATCCACGGGTTTGCATCCGTCGCACGATAGGAACTCGTGGATGGTCGGCCTTCGCCGACCATGACGACCGTGTGGGGCCGGGGGCATGAGATTTCCGGCCTGGACAGCGCGTGGCCGCGTGGCAAGCTGAGCACCTCATCCATCGAGGTCGTCCATGCCCGATTCCGCGCGTCCGTCGAAGCCTGCCCATCCCTATCCCTTCGCCCAGGCGCGGCGCACGCCGGCGACCGCGCTGATCGACACCGAGGCGCAGGTCGATATGCGGCGGCTGCGCGCCTATCGGCTCGACCGCGTGCGCGCCGAGCTGAAGCGCAACGACTTCGCCGGCATCGTCCTCTTCGATCCGATCAACATCCGCTATGCGACCGGCAGCCGGAACATGGCGGTCTGGACCCTGCACAATGCCGGGCGCTACGCCTTCGTGCCGACCGAGGGCCCGGTCGTGCTGTTCGAGTTCCACGGCTGCGCCCATCTCTCGGAAGGGCTGGAATCGATCACGGAGATCCGGCCGGCCAAGGCCTGGTACTTCTATGCCGCCGGGCCGCTGGTGGAGAAACGCGCGAGCCAATGGGCGGCGGAGATCGCCGACCTGGTGCGCGCCCATGGCGGCGGCAACAGGCGCCTGGCCCTCGACCATTGCGATCTCGCCGGCGCGCGCGCCTTGCAGAAGCTCGGCATCGAGCCGCATGAGGGCGAAGGCGCGATGGAGTTCGCGCGGCGCATCAAGTCGAAGGACGAGATCGCGCTGATGGGCGTCTCGATCGCGGTCTGCGAGGCCGGGATGCAGCGCATGAAGGAGGCGCTCGTCCCCGGCATCACCGAGAACCAGCTCTGGGCCAAGCTGCACGAGACCAACATCGCCATGGGCGGCGAGTGGATCGAGACGCGGCTGCTCGCCTCCGGCGGCCGCACCAACCCTTGGTTCGCGGAATCCAGCGACCGCATCATCCGCCCCGGCGAGCTGGTGAGCTTCGACACCGACCTGATCGGGCCCTACGGCTATTGCGCCGATCTCTCGCGCACCTATTTCTGCGGGTCGGGGAAGCCGACGGCGAAGCAGCGCGCGCTCTATCGCCTCGCCTGGGAGCAGATCCACCACAACCTCGATGTGCTGAAACCCGGCCTGACCTCGAAGGAGCTGGTCGAGCGTTCGTTCCAGCTGCCGGCGAGCTGCCTGGAGAACCGCTATTGCGTCGTCTATCACGGCGTCGGCCTGGCCGACGAATACCCGCAGATCGTCTATCTCGAGGACCTGGAAAGCGGCGGCTATGACGGGCTGGTCGAGCCCGGCATGACGCTCTGCGTCGAAAGCTATATCGGAGAGGTCGGCGGCGACGAGGGCGTGAAACTGGAGCAGCAGGTCCTGGTCACCGAGACCGGCTGCGCCTTGCTGACCAGCTTCCCCTTCGAGGACGATCTGCTGGACCGGCAGATCTAGGCCGGGGGGTCACGGCCTCGTGATCGAACACCGGTAACCGCCGCCCGTCCCGCGGCGTACTATCCCTCAAACCCGGATCCGAGGGAGATTTTGTCATGTTCATAAAGACCAAGCGCGGCTGGGAACTGCCGGAAAGCGCCGCCACGCCGGAAGGCGTCTACCTGAAGCGCCGGCACTTCCTGGCGGCGGCCGGCATCACCATCGCCGCGCCGCTGGCCTCCTCGGCGGCCGAGGCCGACGACCAGGCCGACCCCTCGGCCGGGCTCTATCCGGTCAAGCGCAACGACACATACAAGCTCGACCGCGACATCACCCCGGAGGCGATGTCCACCCATTACAACAACTACTATGAGTTCGACACGTCGAAGGACGTGGCGGCGCTCGCCCAATCCCTGCCGCTCCGGCCCTGGACCGTCACGTTCGACGGCATGGTGGAGAAGCCGCAGACGGTCGACATCGACACTCTCTTGAAGACGATGCCGCTCGAGGAGCGGCTCTATCGCCATCGCTGCGTCGAGGCCTGGTCCATGGCGGTGCCCTGGAGCGGGTTCCCGCTGAAGGCGCTGGTGGATTATGCGAAGCCGCTCTCCGGCGCCAAGTTCGTGCGCTTCGAGACCTTCGGCGTCAGCGACTGGGCGCCGGGCATGTCGGCACCCTTCTATCCCTGGCCCTATGTCGAGGGCTTGAGCATGCCCGAGGCGACCAACGAATTGGCCTTCATGGTGACCGGCATGTACGGCAAGCCGGTGCCGAAGCAGGACGGCGCGCCTTTGCGCCTGGTGACGCCCTGGAAATACGGGTTCAAATCGGCCAAGGGCATCGTGAAGATCAGCTTCACCGACCAGCAGCCGATGAACTTCTGGCAGGCGCTGCAGAGCAACGAATACGGCTTCTGGGCCAATGTGAACCCGGACGTCGCCCATCCGCGCTGGAGCCAGGCCCAGGAGCGCGTGCTCAACGGCGGCGTGGTGCCGACCCAGATCTTCAACGGCTACGGCGCTTTCGTCGCCGACCTCTATACCGGCATGAAGGATCTCGGCGACGCGCTGTATCGCTGATCCATCGGGCGCTGATCCATAACGCAGGTGCAGTATTGCGGAGCGGCCTCGCCGAGTCCCGGCAGGCCGCTGTTGCATTTGCGCAACAGCCGATAAGAAAAATGCCGGGCCCGAGGGCCCGGCAAGTTAAACAGGGAGGCTTTACGTCTGGGAGACGTAGGATCCGAAGACCCCATCTGGGCCTTGCACCCAGATCCATGCTGAGACGTCGCGCTCATTTCAGGCGGTCGGTCTCGAAACTCGTGGTCCGATTCCCCCGGTGCGCCGCCACTCTTCCCTGGGCGCAAACTTCGCTAGAACCGGTTGGATTGGACTGTTGCGATACCGCAACAACACTGTGGCCAATCCACACGCGTAAACATAAGTCTTTCCGGCAGCGTAACCAGACTCAAAAACACAACCACCCCATGCACCTCATGCATATCTTATTTTGCATGTGATGCCAGATAGTTACGGGTGGATTTTGAATGGTTCCCGTCCATTTGATCATCGATACTCGACCGATTGAGTCGACGAATGGATCGATTTTGCTGCCGGATTCGACGGCAGTGCAGCATAAAACGCCGGCAGTCTTCGCATCCGCAACAGGGAAGCGCCGCCGCTCAGGCCTGCATCTTGCCTTCGGCCACCTTGCGCAGGAGGAAATCGCGGAACACCTGGATCCGCTTCGAATTGCGGAGCTCTTCGGGATAGACGAAATAGGCATCGATCCGCGGCCCCTGCAGCTCGGGCAACACCCGGACCAGGTTCTGGAAGTCGGCAGCCATGAACTCCGGCAGGCTGGCGAGCCCGATCCCGCTCTGCACCGCCCGGCGGATGGCGTAGACGCTGTTGACCCGGAGGACCGGGCGCCGCGGCCGGTCCTTGCGGACGCCCGAGCGCATCAGCCAGTCGATGTCGGCGACCGGCGGCCGCTGGTCCTCGCCGAACACGACGATGCGATGGCCGTCGAGGTCTTCCGGCGTCTTCGGGATGCCGTGGCGCTTCAGATAGGCCGGCGCCGCATAGACATAAGTGTGCATGGTCATGAGATGGCGCTGGATCAGCTCCGGCTGCCGCGGCGGCTGCATGCGGATCGCGACATCGGCCTCGCGCATCGAGAGATCGAGCTCGCGATCCTCCAGCACCAGATCGACCTCGACATCGGGATAGAGTTCGATGAACTCGACCAGGTTCGGCGTCAGCCAGGCCGAGCCGAAGGCCTGGGTCGCGGTGACCTTCAGCTGGCCCTTGGGGCGGTCCTTGGACTCGCCGAGCTGGGCCTCGGCCATGGCGAGCTTGGAGAAGACCTCATGCGCCGTGCGATAGAGCAGCTCGCCCTGCTCGGTGAGGATCAGGCCGCGGGCATGCCGGTGGAACAGGGCGACGTTCAGGCTTTCCTCGAGCGAGCTGATCTGCCGCGAGACCGCCGATTGCGAGAGGTTCAGCGTCTCGCCGGCATGGGTGAAGCTGCCGGCCTCGGCGACCGCGTGGAAGATCCTGAGCTTGTCCCAGTCCATCATGGACTGCCCCCTTGAAGGGCCGCCCCCGCAGAATCATTGGGGCGCGCGGCCTCTTGTTGGCGTGATCGCGCGGCTTATTCGGCCGCGCGCGCTTCCCCATGCTCGTGGGCGGCGAGGAAACGCTCGGCTTCCAGCGCCGCCATGCAGCCCATGCCGGCCGCGGTGACGGCCTGGCGAAAGACCTTGTCCTTGACGTCGCCCGCCGCGAACACGCCCGGAATCTCGGTCGCCGTGCCGTCCGCGCGGGTGATCAGATAGCCTTCGCCGTCGAGCGGCAGCTTGCCCTTGAAGAGCTCGGTCGACGGCGTGTGGCCGATCGCGACGAAGAGGCCGTCGCAAGCGATTTCCTGCTTCTCTCCGGTCTTCACGTTGCGGATGCGGATCGCGGTGACACCCGCCGGCGCGTCGGTGCCCAGCACTTCTTCGACGGTCGAGTCCCAGACGACGCGAATCTTCGGATTGCGGAACAGGCGCTCCTGCATGATCTTCTCGGCGCGCAGATGATCGCGGCGGTGGATCAGCGTGACCCTGCTCGCGTGATTGGTGAGGTAGATCGCCTCCTCGACCGCGGTGTTGCCGCCGCCGACGATGCAGACCTCCTTCTCGCGGAAGAAGAAGCCGTCGCAGGTGGCGCAGGCGGAGACGCCAAAGCCGCGGAACTTCTGCTCCGAAGGGAGGCCCAGCCAGCGCGCCTGGGCGCCGGTCGCGATGATCAGCGTGTCGCCGAGATAGACGTCACCGGAATCGCCGAGGGCACGGAACGGACGGCGCGAAAGATCGACCTCGGTGATGGTGTCGAACATCACGCGGGTGCCGACATGCTCGGCCTGCTTCTGCATCTGCTCCATGAGCCAGGGACCCTGGATCACGTCGGCGAAGCCCGGATAGTTCTCGACGTCGGTGGTGATGGTCATCTGGCCGCCGGGCTGGATGCCCTGCACCAGCACCGGCTTCAGGTTGGCCCGGGCGGCGTAGATCGCGGCGGTGAGACCCGCCGGGCCGGAGCCGATGATGAGTGCCTTGGTCCTGATCTCCGCCATGCCGCCCTGCCCGAATCGCCCGGAATTTCGCCGCTGCCGCTAACATAAGTGCCGCCCGGAAGCGGCACAAGTTAACGCGGTCACAGCCGGGCCGGGCGCGTCGCGGATCGGTTCACCCGATGCTTTGCGTAATGAAATTACTCGTAATATAGTTGCGCAAACATGGCTGCCGCCGGGAGATTCGTTTCATGCGCCGCGCCAAGCTCGACAAGATCGACCTCCGGATTCTCGCCGACCTCCAGGCCGACGGACGGATGACCAATGTGGAATTGGCCGAGCGTGCGGGCATCTCGGCGCCGCCCTGTCTGCGCCGAGTCCGGGCCCTGGAGGAAGGCGGCTATCTCAAGGGCTATCACGCCGACGTCAATGCCGAGGCGCTGGGCTTCGGGGTCACCGTCTTTGCCCAGGTGGGGCTCAACAGCCAGGCGGAGAATGACCTCAAAGCCTTCGAGGCCCTGGTCGCGACCTGGCCGCTGGTCCGGGAGTGCCACATGCTGGCGGGCGAGACCGACTTCCTGCTGAAGATCGTCGCCCACGACTGGGACGCCTATCAGAAGTTCCTCACCACCAACCTGACACCGGCGCCCAATGTGAGCCATGTGAAATCGGCGCTGGCGATCCGCAGCGCGAAACAGCTGCCCGGCGTGCCGATCGAGGCGGAGGAGCCGAAGGCGCGCGCGGCGGGCGGTGGATTCAACTGATCAGGCCCAGACCGGTGGCGGCGCGTGGAACACGTGCGCCGCACGGGGGCAGTCGTCCTTGGCGTATTCGAAGTGGAAATCGCTCGGCTTCAGCCGGCCGCGATAGGTCTCGCTGAGATCAACCAGACTGCCGTCGGGCAGCGCCGCGCGGACCTGGCAATCGGCGCCCTGCACGAACCTCACGTCGCAGCCGTCCACGAAAAGATCGGCGAAGTTCAGCATCCGCGCCGCTTCGGAAATCCTGGTCTGGATGGTCATCGCCCGCCTCCGCTGGTGCGGGCCAAATTGACGCCCGCGAAGATGGGTCGCGCGATCCCCGCAGGCGGTTGGTGACGCTGGTCACCTCGCGGGTCGTCCGCATCGGACAAAGGTTTGCCGGTCGGTGACGGTGGTCACAAGGCGCCGGTCGCGCCACCAAGTCCCATGGGGGTGACGGGTTTCCGTGATGTGGAAGCCTGCATCGGTGAGGGGGGCCGCCGGCATCGCGGCGTGCGGTGCTATTCCTGGTGCCGCCAGTCCGGGATCCGGACCTCGGCGGCGCAGTTGCCGCTGGGCGCTTCTTGCGGAACGTCCAGATCGACCGTGTTCAGCCCCTGGGTCACGGTCTCGCGCTTGAGGCGGATGCGGATTTCCAGCAGCGCTGCGCCGTCGGCCGTCTTCTGGCAGTCGAGCGTCAGGGCGCGCGACGTGTTTGCGCCGAAGTCGCTCTCGAAGGCGGCGAGCAGCTTATTGCGGTCGACGCCGTCACCGGCTTGCTGGGCGATAACCCGCGCGAGGTTGCTGCGCTCGACCTCGCGGACGAGCAGGATGGCGGTCGCGAAGTATTCCTCTTGGGCAAGGCCCGAGCAGGTGCCGTGCTTCCACCATTCGTGGCGCTCGAGGCCCGAGGCCGTGCCCGGCATGACGCCTTGGAGATCGTTGCTGCTGGCGGCCGAAAGCTTGAGCTCGGGCAAGGCGAGCCAGTTGCCGGCCCTGGCCGACTGGCCGTCGAGATCGATGATCGCCTTGCGATCCGGATCGCCGGTGACACAGAAATCGTCGGCGGCGTCGCGCTTGCCGTCGCCGTTCATGTCCCAGTCCGGCCACAGCCCGTGCAGCACCAAGCGCGGAGCGGTAGCGCTGGACGCCTTGCATTCAGGCAAGCCAGCGTGGTCGCCGGCGCCGCAGAAGGTCGGCAGCCAGGTGAGCGCCAGAAGATAGGAGTCCTCCGCCGAAGCGGCAGCGCTCGCGCCGAACGCGCAGGCGAGCGCGGCGCTTGTGGCCAACAGCCGGTTCACACGTCGATGCCGCATGACCGGCATGGCCGAGCCCCTACTTGAACTGGACCTTGGCGATCTCGTAGGACTTGGACCCGCCCGGCGTCACCACTTCGACCGTGTCGCCGACCTGCTTGCCGACGAGCGCGCGCGCCAGCGGCGCGGTGATGGCGAGGCGCTTCGCCTTGATGTCGGCCTCGTCCTCGCCGACGATCTGGTAGGCGGCCTTCTCCTCGGTGTCCTCGTCGATCAGGGTGACCGTCGCGCCGAACTTGATCACCTTGCCGGAGAGCTTGGAGACGTCGATCACCTCGGCGCGTGCGATCTTGTCCTCGAGTTCGAGCACACGGCCTTCGATGAAGCTCTGCCGCTCGCGCGCGGCGTGATATTCGGCGTTCTCCGAAATGTCGCCGTGCTCGCGCGCCTCGGCGATCGCCCGGATGATGGCCGGGCGCTCAATCGACTTCAGCTGCTTCAGTTCATCTTCCAGGCGGTCGAAGCCGTCGGCGGTCATAGGGATCTTGATCATTGCGGGATCTTGGTCATTGCTCGAGTTCCGAAACGCAAAAGCGACCCCTCGGGCGGAACCGCCGCTCTGCTGACCAAAGCGGCAACTGCACCCGACGAGCCCAGATTGATCAGGCGATCGATCTTTTAAGGTACGATTGGCGGGGTGCTACTTCAAGCCCGGCCCGGCGGCGTTTCCCACCGAATCCGGCGGCCAATTCGGCGGATCGCACTAACCTATTGAGCATTCTCGCATAATGCCGGCGCAAGCGATCGGACCGTCAGGGCAGGTCGCGGAGGCTGGGCGACGGGCGACGCTCGGCCAACGAGACGTCGAAGTAGGATTGCAACGGCGCCACGTCGAGATCGCCGCTGGCGAGAGCACCAACCGCCTCCACCGCGGCGAGCGCCCCTGCCATCGTCGTGTAGTACGGGATCTGCGCCATCAGCGCCGCCTGCCGCAGGCTGAAGCTGTCGGCGATCGCCTTGGCGCCAGCAACCGTGTTGAACACCAGCTTGATCTCGCCGCGCTGCATCGCCTCGACGATATGGGGCGAGCCCTGGTGCACCTTGTTGATGGCGCGGACGTCGAGCCCCTGGTTGCGCAGGAAGGACGCCGTGCCCGGCGTTGCCACGAGGTCGAAGCCCATCTCCAGCAGGCGCCGCGCGCCGGCGACCATCGCGGGCTTGTCCTTGTCCTTGAGCGAGATGAAGACCGTGCCGGTGCGCGGGAGACGCTGCCCCGCGCCGAGCTGCGCCTTCAGAAAGGCGCGGGCGAAGCTGGAATCGAGCCCCATCACCTCGCCGGTGGATTTCATCTCGGGGCCGAGGATGATATCGACGCCCGGGAAGCGCGCGAACGGGAAGACCGCCTCCTTGACCGCCACGTGATGCCGCTTGGAGGCATCGAGCTTGAAATCGGCCAGCTGCTCGCCGGCCATCACCCGTGCCGCGATCTTGGCGATCGCCAGCCCGGTCGCCTTGGCGACGAAGGGCACGGTGCGGCTGGCGCGGGGATTGACCTCCAGGACGTAGATCTCGTCGCCCTTGATGGCGAACTGGATGTTCATCAGGCCGACGACGTTCAGGCCCAGCGCCAGCGCCACCGCCTGGCGGCGGAGCTCGGCGATGACGGCGAGCGAGAGCGTGTGCGGCGGCAGGGCGCAGGCGGAATCGCCGGAATGGATCCCCGCCTCCTCGATATGCTCCATGATACCGGCGACGAACACGTCCTTCCCGTCGCAGATCGCGTCGACATCGACCTCGATCGCATCCTCGAGATAGGAATCGATCAGCACGGGGTTATCCCCCGAGACCAGGACGGCCTTGCGGATATAGCGCCGCAGCTGGTCCGGCTCGTGCACGATCTCCATGGCGCGTCCGCCGAGCACATAGGAGGGGCGGATCACGACGGGATAGCCGACGTCGCGGGCGATCCGCTCCGCCTCCTCGGCCGAACGCGCGATGCCGTTTCGCGGCTGGCGCAGGCGCAAGTCGTAGAGCAGGCGCTGGAAACGCTCGCGGTCCTCGGCGAGATCGATCGCATCGGGCGAGGTGCCGAGGATGGGGATCTCCGCCTTCTCCAAGGCGGCCGCCAGCTTGAGCGGCGTCTGCCCGCCGAACTGGACGATGCAGCCCAGGAGCTCGCCCTTCTGCTGCTCGACCCGCGCCAGCTCGATCACGTCCTCCACGGTCAACGGCTCGAAATAGAGCCGGTCCGAAGTGTCGTAGTCGGTCGAGACCGTCTCCGGATTGCAGTTGACCATGATGGTCTCGATGCCGGCCTCCTTCAGCGCATAGGCGGCATGGACGCAGCAATAGTCGAACTCGA
>DATKMF010000255.1:0-3231 GCA_035542015.1 Candidatus Cybelea sp. | reverse complement strand
GGCGATGATCGGCGACCTGCGCCGGGGACCCCGCCATGCGCGGGTCGACCGGGTGGAGGAACAAGACGCCGACGCGAGCTCGCTCGCGATGCGCCACGCCGGCGACGCCTTCTCGGTGCTGCCGACGGTCTAGACCATGCTGTGATTGAATGGACGCAAACCGCCTTCCCCTCCCCCCGCGAAGCGGCGGGGAGGGGTCAGGGGTGGGGGGCGTCTCCGCGTGACGAGCGCCGAAGAATAATACGCTGGTCTTCCAGCTGGACCGTACGCGTCCGGTGAAGGCCGCGGACGTGGTCGTTGACAGCGCGACGTGTGCTGTGATGGGGCGATTAGGCGGGGCGATTAAGCGGCAGCCTGAATGTGGCGCTCGCGCTTCCAATTCCAGGGCAACAACTCGGCGATGCGCCGAGCCGGATGATCGGGCAGCCGGGCGAGGACGTCGGCAAGCCAGGCCTGGGGGTCGATGTCGTTGAGCTTGGCGGTCTGGATCAGCGTGTAGATCGCGGCGGCGCGGCGGCCGCCTTCATCGGAACCGGCGAAGGTCCAGTTCTTGCGGCCCATGGCAACAGCACGCAGTTCGCGTTCGGCAGCGTTGTTCGACATGCACAGGCGGCCGTCATCGAGGAAGCGGGTGAACACCGCCCAGCGCTTGAGGCTGTAGTCGATCGCCTTGGCGCTCTCGCTCTTGCCCGAGAGCTTGGCGCGCCGCTCGCGCAGCCACGCGTGCAGCGCCTCGACCAGCGGTCGGCTGCGCTCGTTGCGCGCGCGGGCCCGCTCCTGCGGCGAGAGACCGTTGATCTCGCGCTCGATGGCGAACAGGGCATCGATGCGCTCGACCGCCTCGAGGGCAATGGGTGCCTTGTTGAGCCGCGCCAGATCGAAGAACTTGCGCCGCGCATGCGCCCAGCAGCCGACCTCGATGATCGGCCCCGGCTTGCGTGAGCCCTCGTAGAGCCGATTGAACCCCGCATAGGCATCCGCCTGCATCAGCCCGGCATAGCCAGCAAGGTGCCGTTCGGGATGCTCGCCAGTGCGGTCGCGCGAGTAGAAGAATACAGCCGCGGGCGGATCATGGCCGCCGAACGGCCGGTCGTCGCGCACGTAGGTCCACAGACGTCCGGTGCGAGTCTTGCCCTTGGCCTGCACCGGCACCGTGGTGTCGTCGGCATGGATGCGCTCGGCCGCGAAGACCTGGGCCTGGATCGTCTCGACCAGCGGCATCAGCGTTGCCGCCGCCGCGCCAACCCAATCGGCGAGCGTCGAGACATCGAGCTCGATGCCCTCGTGTCCGTAGGTCGTGCTCTGCCGGTTGAGCGGCAGGTGCAGCCCGTACTTGGCAAACAGGATATGGGCGAGCAATCCCGGCCCGGCGCGTCCGCGCGCGATCGGGTGGAACGGCGCCGGCGGCTGGGTGATCGCCTCGCAGGCGCGACACGAGAACTTCTCGCGCACGTGCTGGATCACCTTCCATTGCCGCGGGATCAGTTCCAGCGTCTCGGTCACGTCCTCGCCCAGCTTGCGCAGATCAGTGCCGCCGCAGCAGGGGCAGGAGGTCGCCGCGGGATGGACGACGCGCTCGCGCGGCAGGTGCTCCGGCAATGGTCGACGCGCCGGCCGGCGCCGCTCGAACGGGCGCACGGCGATCTTCTCGCTCGCCGCCTTTGCCGCCGCCATCTGCGCCGCCGCTTCCGCCTCGGATGCATCCTCTTCCAGGTCGGCGAGTTCGAGCTCGAACTGCTCGAGCACCGCCGCGCGCTCCGAGGATTGCCCGTACTGCTCGTGCTTGAGCTTGGCGATCGTGAACTTCATCTGCTCCATCAGCAGCGCCCGGGCGCGCGCCTCGGCTTCGAGATTGCGCGCCTTCGCTTCCGCCTCGACCAATGCCGCCTGGGTGGCGAGCACCATGGCCTTGAGCGTCGCGACATCGTCGGGGAGCGAATCAGCGGGGTTCATCGAGGGTTATGGAATCACAACACGCGGCCCTTGTGCGCGAGTTCTCCCGCACGCCGATTCACAATCGCGCGTTCAGCCCGCCGCCTCCGGCCGCCACGTCTGCTGCGGCAGCCGCCAGTCGATTCCTTCGAGCAGATAGCCGAGTTGCGCCGGCGTGATCGCCACCGTTCCGTCCGCCGTCGATGGCCAGATGAAGCGGCCGCGCTCCAGCCGCTTGGCGAACAGGCACATGCCCTGGCCGTCGTGCCACAGCACCTTGATCAGGCCACCGCGTCGGCCACGGAAGACGAACAGATGCCCATTGTGCGGGTCGCGCCTGAGCGTCTCCTGCACCAGGACAGCCAACCCGTCGAAGCCCTTGCGCATGTCGGTCTGGCCGGTCGCCAGCCACACCCGCGCGCCGCTTGGGATCGGGATCGTCATCGCGACGCAGCCATCAGAGCGGCGATCACCGCCGACACGGTTGCGGCATCAACCGCGCGGCTGATCCGGATCCGTGCTCCGGTCGGAAGCTCGATCTCGATCACGCCGCCGGGCCGCGTCGCAGGTTTGCGAGGCTCGGACGTGATCGCCACTGCTGCGAAGCCCGCCGGCTCGGTCCCGCCGCACAGCTGCTGGCGCCAGCGAAATACCTGGCTCGCATGGACCCCGAACTGGCGCGCCACTGCCGATGCAATCGCCCCAGGCTCCAACGATGCCGCGACAATCCGCTCCTTCTCGGCCCGCGACCACCGGCGGCGCCGTTCCACCGACGTGATCACCTCAACCTGCGTCTTCGTCATAGGACTATCCCTAGGATTAGTCCTATGCCTTCCTGCTCGCCGTCAGCTCCGCAAGGCGGCCCCTACCGGACGCGTACCATTAAAAAAGCCCCCCGCCGGAGGGCCAGAGGCTTTCAATTTGATAGGATCATTATAGCACAAACACCCGGAATCTGGTCGCCCCGCCCCACATTTGAGACTGGAGGTCTCCGCCGATTTCACCAGCGCGAGCAAGCCCCTCACTCGTCCGCTAACGGGGTTAGACTAGATATATTATTCTCAGGCTGAGCTTCTCTGGACTTGACCCACAACGGACCTCGCGTTGCTTCAGTTTAGGTGCAAAAATCAAGAGTCATGCTCAAACTACCACGCCCAATCAAGGAATGCCCCGGCAAGTCATATCGTGCAATTGCTTGTCCACTTCTGCAATCAACTCCTGCTGGTCAGGCGGCAGCGATGTGTGGTGACCTGACATTGGAGTCCAGTAAGTCAGATCAATTATGCCGGTTTCACCATG
>DATKMF010000254.1:0-6574 GCA_035542015.1 Candidatus Cybelea sp. | reverse complement strand
GTGCCGGAATCGGTCTACCCGGCCGAAGCCGTGACGGTCATTCGCGGCACGCCCGCGGTTTGGACCTTGAAGCGCAACCCGCGCTTTCTCTGCCCGACCTGCGGCACGCGCCTCTTCATCGACGTGCTGGCGCGCGGGCTGCGGGGCGTCAGCGGCAGCCTGCTGCCGCCGGAGCAGTTTCGCCCCAGCTACCACATGCAATGCCAGTTCGCCGTGCGGCCGGTGCTCGACGACCTGCCCCACTACAAGTCACGCGCGCCGCAATTCGGCGGGCCGGACGATACGATGGATTGGTAGCCGCCCGTCAGACCAGCAACCGCGCAGCGATGAGGATGAAGACGGCGGCCTGCAGCCCGTAGAGCCGCCGTTTCATTTTTCCTTGTCCGCGGATCAGGGATGCTCCAGCGGCGCCGACGGCGCCCAAGGTGCCGTGAAAGAGGACGCCGACCAGCGCCAGCGACCCGCCGAGGAGGACGAACTGGGTGACGACGGCGCCGCGTGCCGCGTCCACGAACTGCGGGATGAACACCAGGAAGAACAGGATGGCCTTCGGGTTGGCGAGATTCGAACCGAGGCCGCGGAGAAAGACCGCCCTGCCCTGGGTCGATGCCGTCTCCGTGACCGCGCCACCGCCGCGCATGGCAACGCGCGCGCAGCCATAGGCGAGATGCAGAAGATACGCGGCACCGATCCAGCGAACCGCTTCGAAGGCCGCGGGATAGGCCGCCAGAAGCGCGGCAAGGCCGCTGGCGCAGAGCAGCGTGAAGATGAGGTCGACGGCGCCGATGCCGAGCGCCGCGGCGAATCCGCCGCGCCAGCCATGGGCGGCTCCGCTCGCCAGCACGAACATCATGTTCGGTCCCGGGGTCACCAGCAGCGCCAGCACCGCCAGCAGGAAGAGGGCATAGGTCTGCGGCGCGACCGGCATCGCTCGGCCGGGCTCAGACGGTGAGCGTTCCGCTCAGCACGCAGACGCTGTGGCCGGCGATCTTCACCCGGTCGCCCTCGAGCTTCAGCCAGAGCTCGCCGTGACGCTTCGAGACCTGGTGCGCGTGGAACTCGGTCTTGGCGAGCAGGCCGGCCCAGAACGGCGCCAGCGTGCAATGGGCACCGCCGGTCACCGGATCCTCCGGAATGCCCCAGGTCGGTGCAAAATAGCGCGAGACGAAATCGCAGCCGTCGCCTCCGCCGCGCGCGGTCACGATCACCGAGCGGTCGAGGGCGCCGAGCCGCGTGAAATCCGGCACCAGCCGCTGGACGTCGGACGCCTTCTCGAACAGCGCGACATAGGCGTCGAAACCCTCGCTCACGTGGGTCTCGACCGGCTTCACGTCGAAACAGGCGGCGACCTTCGGCAGTGCCTCCGGGGCCGGACGCACGACGTGCTTCGGAAAGTCGAGCTCCAGCCGCGCGCCGGCTTTGGAGACCGAGAGCGGCCCCGAGCGGCTCTCGAACACGACCTTGTCCGAGCCGTTGCCGAGCCCGTTGAAGAGAACATGACCGCTGGCGAGGGTCGCATGGCCGCAGAGATCCACCTCGATCGTCGGGGTGAACCAACGGATGCGATAGTGATCGCCTTCCGGTGCGAAGAAGGCGGTCTCGGCCAGATTCATCTCCGCGGCGATGCCTTGCATCACCGCGTCGTCGAGCCAGGACTTCAGCGGCACGACCCCCGCCGGATTGCCGGCGAAGGGTCGGTCCGCGAAGGCGTCGACCTGAAAGACCTGGAGCTGCATCAGCGCCAGAACGGCTTGGAGATCTCCGCCTCCACGTCGGCGGCGGTCAATCCGATGTCATGCAGCATCCGGTCGTCGAGCCGCGCCAGCGCATGGCGCTGGTGCCGGCGATCCTGCCAGACGGCGACAAATTCGAGGAGGATTGAGACGACACTGAGCGGGAAGCCGAGACGCGGCCCCGCTCCGATTCCAGGCCGGCCAATCCGATCTGTCGTGGTATTGTATCGATACATTTCGCGCTCCATGGCCAGATTTAGCAATATTTACGTCTCAATTCCTCCCTGTCGGAGATAATTGTATTGACGTGTTTCGATGTCAATCGGTACATTGACACCATGACAATATGGCAGCCACAGATCGAGCAATTGTCCGGCCCGCGTTATCTCGCGATCGCCGAGGCCCTCGCCACCGACGTCCGCAGCGGCCAGCTTTCGCCGGGCGATCGACTCCCCACCCACCGCGATCTCGCCTATCGGCTGGGCGTCACCGTCGGCACCGTGAGCCGGGCCTATGCCGAGGCCGAGCGCCGCGGGCTGATCGGCGGCGAGGTCGGGCGCGGCACCTTCGTGCGGCCCGATGCGCGCCGCCGGCGCCCCTTGCCGATCGCCGATATCGAAGCGCCGCTCGGCGTGCCCCAGGTGATCGACCTCAGCGTCAACATCCCGACGCCGATGACCAGCGACGCGATCCTCGCGGAGACCTTGAGCGAGATCGTGCGGCGTCCCGGGATCGCGCGGCTGATGGACTATCACCCGCATGCCGGCAGCGCGGACCATCGCGAGGCGGGCGCGCAATGGCTGGCGGAATGCGGCTATCCGATCGATCCCGCGCGCGTGATCGTCACCGCCGGCGGCCAGCATGCGATGACCGCGGCCCTCGGCGCCCTGACCGAGCCCGGCGATGTGGTGCTCGCGGAATCGCTCACCTATCCCGGCGTGCGGCGCCTCGCGGATTTCCTGCGGGTCCGCATCCACGGCGTCGCCATGGACGAGCTCGGCGTCGATCCCGACGCCTTCGAGACCGCCTGCCGCACGCTCAACCCCAAGGTCTTCTACTCGGTGATGAACCTGCAGAATCCGACGGCGCTCGTGGTGCCGGCGGAGCGGCGGCGGCAGCTGGCGGAGATCGCGCGACGCTACGGGGTCAAGATCGTCGAGGACGACGTCTACGGTTTCCTGCTCGGCGACGAGACGCCGCCGGCACTCTCCAGCTTCGCCCCGGAGCTCGGCCACTATTTCACCAGCCTCTCGAAGTCGATGGCGCCGGGCTTGCGCGTCGGCTACCTGGCGCTGCCCGCCGGCAGCAAGGACGATTTCACCCAGGTGGTGCGCTCGACCACCTGGATGGCGACGCCGCTGACCGCCGAGATCGGCTCCTGCTGGATCCGCAACGGCATCGGCCGGCAGCTCGCCGACGGCCATCGCGACGAGGCGATCGCGCGGCAGCAGATCGCCCGGCGCATCCTCGCCGGCCACGATCTCTCGACCGAGCACCGCGCCTATCACCTCTGGCTGCGCCTGCCGGAGCCCTGGTCGGCCGAGGCCTTCGCGCTCGACTTGAGGATGCGCGGCGTCGCCATCACGCCGGTCGGCGCTTTCGCGACCACCCGCACCGCGCCGGCGGCGATCCGGATCTGCCTCTGCGAGCCGCCCGAGCGCAGCGCCATGGAGCATGCGATCGAGGTGATCGCCGCCGTCGCCCGCACGACGCCTGGAGCCGGCATCACCGCCGACATGGGCGTCGTCTGAGCATGGTGCCGGAGGGCGGCGCCGCGACCGAGACCGCTTCCCGTCGGCACGAGCTGCTGACCGGGTTGCGCGATACGTTGCCCCTGATGTTCGGCTCGATCGCCTTCGGGATGATCTTCGGCACCCTGGCGACCGCCGCCGTCGGCCCCTGGCCGGCGATGGCGATGTCGCTCTTCGTGTTCTCGGGCTCGGCGCAGTTCATCGCCATCCTGCTGCTCGGGACCGGCTCCGGCCTCTGGGTCATCTGGTTCGCGACTCTGGTCCTGAACTTGCGCCACCTGCTCTACGCGGCGACCCTGGTCGATGAGGTGCGCCACTTGAGCCAGGCCTGGCGCTTCCCGCTGGCGGCCTTCCTGACCGACGAGACCTTCGCCGTCATGGAGCGGCGCTACCGCACCCAGGGCGGGGGCCGGAACGCCCACTGGTACTATGTCGGCTCCTGCCTCGGCATGTACGTGAACTGGCAGATCTGGACCATCGTGGGCATCACCGTCGGCACCCAGTTCCCGGACATCCAGAACTGGGGGCTGGAGTTCGCCATGGTGGTGAGCTTCATCGGCATCGTGGTTCCGCTGCTGGTGAACTTGCCCTATTGGGCCGCGGCGGCGACGGCGGGCGTGGTCGCGGTCGTCGCCAATCCCCTGCCCTACAAGCTCGGGCTGATGCTGGCGGCCCTCCTCGGCATCGCGGTCGGCCTCGTCCTCGACCTGCGCAAGCGCGGCCTTGATTCGACCCGGACCGCGACGGAGTCGGCACCCTGGACAATCCAATCATGAATGTCCCCGTCATGATCCTCGGCATGGCGCTGATCAACCTTGCCATCCGCTGGCCCGTCTATCTCCTCGCCAACCATTTCCGCTTCCCGCCGCTGATCGAGCGCGCCCTCGCCTTCGTCCCCGTGGCGGTGCTGACCGCGATCATCGTGCCCACCGTGCTTTTCCCGAAGGACGGGCGGGCGATCGACTTCTCCTGGCACAATCCGGCTCTCATCGCCGCGGTGATCGCCGGCGGGGTGAGCTGGCGCACGAAGAATCTGTTCGCCACCATCGGCATCGGCATGGTCGCGTTCCTGCTGCTGCGATGGCTGTTGCCGATCTGAGATTTTGCTGCAAACTCAGAATCTTGCGGCTCGCATCTTCGGTTATTGTAGAAGCTTAAGACAATAGATCGGCGGCAGGTGGTGCGAGACGACGCGCCAGCTCTCGCCGGAATCGCCGCTGGCCCAGAGGTTGCCGGTCGTGGAGCCGAAGGCGAGGTCGCGGCCGTCGCCGTCGACGTCGAGCGCATGGCGGTAGATGAGATCGTAGCAAGGCTTGCCCGGCAGGCCGGCGGTGATGCGGCGGAAGGACCGGCCCCCATCCTCGGTCTTGAGGACGCAGAAGTCGCCTTCCGAGGGTATCCGCATCTCGTCCTTCTGGGCCGGCACGAACCAGGCGGTCTCGGGGTCCCTGGGATGCGCTGCCACCGCGAAGCCGAAAGTCTCGGAGATGGTGTTCCACTCCTTGGCGCCGTCGGTCGAGCGGAACTGGGCGTTGTGGTGCTGGATCCACAGCGTGTCGGGATGGTCGCGGCAGCGGACGATGCGGTGCGGGTCCTGGGTATTCGGATTCTCCCGCTCCTCCGGCGGCATGTAGGCCGCCCACATGCCCTTGGCGGCGCCGGTCCAGCTTTGCCCGGCATCCTCGGTCGCCCAGGCGCCGCCGCAGGAGATGCCGAGGATCATGCGCCGGCTGTCCCTGGGATGGAGCGCGATCGAGTGGAGGCCGGGCGCGTCGTTGCCGCCGCCGAACCAGCTCGCCTTGCCGGGGATCGCCTCGAACGGCGCGTTCAGGCTCCAGCTCCCGCCCTTGTCCTCGGAGCGGAACAGCCCGGCGGGCATGGTTCCCGCCCAAATGACGCCCGGCATGTCGGCGCCGGCCGGCTCCAGCGCCCAGACCATGCCGACGCTCGGCGCCTTCTCATCACCCTCGGCTTTCGGGAAGGCCGGCGCCGCGACCTCGGTCCAGCTCGTTCCACCGTCGTCGGAGCGATGCAGCTTGGCGCCGAAATGGCCGAGGTTGAGCGCCACATAGAGCGCCCCGTCGCGCGGGTCATGCATCACCATCGAGACCGGCTGGCCGAGGAAGGCCTCGCGCGCGATACGCCAGGCCGCCTTCCGCTCCGGCTCCAGGATGAACAGCCCCTTCCGACTGCCGACCAGCATGCGTGACGCCATCGATCATCTCCTCATACGCGACGTGAAGACTTCAGCCGCCCGATAAAGCTTGAAGAACATAGATTTGCGACGCCGGACTCACGGCGAACGCGAGGTCGCTCCCGCCCTGGAGCCGCGCCCCATCGACGAAGATCACCACATGCTTCCGCAGCTTCTCCTGGTCATCGAGGATGTAGGAGCGGACCTTGGGATGCCGCGCGAACACCTCGTCCAGCGCATGCCGCACCGTATCGCCGCAGACCGCGATCGGCTCGATCGGCGCCACCTTCCGGAGATGCGACGTGAACTGGACCGAGGGCATGTGGCGCTCCCGTTTGATCGAAGATCAGCGACAGTTTACCAAATGCACCCATTGCCACCGGATCATATCAGCGCGGCTCCCGGCTTCGGCCCGCGCTTCTGCGGGGCGAGGGAGCGGCCGCTGCCGGTCTCCGGCGCGGCGACCCAGGCGGCGCTGCCCACCGGGCGACAAGAGGTTTCCGACTGCCGGAGCGAGCGCCGGGCCTCGGCATCCTCGTCGCGCTCGGCGCGGAAGGAAGCGAAGTCGCCGGAGCGCTCGAGCACCGGCGCGACACGCAGGAGGTCGTCATCCTTGGCCGCCAGATGCGCGCCGACGCTCGACCACGCCCCATCCGCCGCGCGCTCGACCCGCCGCGCCCGGACAGGATTGAGCGAGACATGGCGCAGGGCGTTGGCAAGATGCGCCTCGTCCATGGCGATGGCGCCGAACCGGCCCTGCCGCAGGTGACCGGTCCAGCGGTGCCGCGCGTTGATGAAGCCGGTGGAGCGGCGATGCGCGTCGATGAAGCCTTTACCGCCCACGCCCGGCGCAGGCCCCGTCCATATAGGCCAAGCCTCTGAAGCCACACGTGAAA
>DATKMF010000253.1:0-14431 GCA_035542015.1 Candidatus Cybelea sp. | reverse complement strand
CCGCAGGCACCCGCTTCTATCTCGAGCGGCTGCAGGTCTATGCGATCGTCGAAGATGTGTGCGGCGGGGGCCCCTGCCACACCGGGTACAAGGGTCACCCCTGGTTCGACGTCTATGTCGGCGGCGAGAGAACCACCGCCGAGACCGCCGCCGCCTGCGCCCGCAGCATCACGCGGCTGCAGCCCGTCATCATGAACCCGCCGCCGACCTTTCCGGTCGCCGCGGGGGAACTGGTCGAGAGCAACTGCAAGGCCGTCGCCGCGCTCGATTGAGCGCGGGGTATGAAGCACTCGCGGGCAGACGGCGTACGAAACGACGTAGGGCGGGCCTCAGGCCGGCAGCAGGACTATCTCGGCTCCGGTTTCGCTGGGCGTGCGCAAAGCCTCGAGCGCGGTGACCACGCGGTGCGAATCGCGCCAGGTGATGAGATGGCTGCCGCGGTGGCTGGGCCGATGCCGGGCGTGGAGCTTCCATTCCAACATGCGCGCAAGGTCTGCGCGGTGCAGCCTGAGGATCTCGAGGCACTTGCCGGTGTTGGGCGTCCAGGCGTTCCGGAAATTGAATGCCACTTCCTCGGAGACGTGGATCTCGGTCGGCTCGCCATCGATGGTCGCTTCGAAGCAGTAGAGGCCTGCCTCACGACTCTCCCAGGACCGGCCGGCGACAGTGACCCTGCGGCCGCGATAGAGTGACATCCCAACCCCCGTCTCACCGAATGAGGCGCCATTTGCGCCGCTCATTCACAATCAGAAAACCGGAGGTGCATGACACTGACCTATGTCAAAGCTGTCACAAATTCGTCGCGAAGCAGTGACCGAACCGGAAGATCCGTGGCTAGGCCGCTCAGGCGGCGTCCCTCAGCAGCACGCCCTCGTGGCGGAGCAGCCAGCGCTTGCGATCGAGGCCGCCGCCATAGCCGGTCAGCGAACCATCAGCGCCGATCACGCGATGGCAGGGCACCACGACGCTGATCGGGTTCAGGCCGTTCGCAGCACCCGCCGCGCGGACTGCGTCGGGACGGCCCACGCGCCGGGCAAGCCTGCCGTAGCTCCACGTCTCCCCGGCCGGAATCTTGCGCAGCGCCGCCCAGCAGGCGCGCTGGAATTGCGTGCCGGCGCTCTCGACCGGGATCGCCTCGATCGCCGCGATGTCGCCGGCAAAATACGCCTCGAGGCAATCGAGCACGGCGCGGGCTTCGGCGCTCGCACGCTTCGGCTCGACCAGGCGGAGTTTGCCGCGACCGTAGAGGCGATCGAGACCGCGCTGCATCCGGTCGGCGTGGGTCTCCCAATCGAACACGCGCAAACGGCCGTCGCTATCGGTGGCGATCAGCGCGGTGCCGATCGGGGTCGGGAGGCGGTTGAGCTCGAAAACAAGCGATACGGTCTTTGCCATGGCGGCATGTCCTCGTGCCATTCTGCAGAGATTGCAAGATAGGCAAGGGCCTGCCAAGCGACACTCCGATCCTTGCGGCCGGGGTCGAAACGTTCGCCCAGCCGCGCCTGGACGCCAGGAGTAGTGCGCCATCCGAACCGACCTTGCCATTCCGGGCTCGAGCCACTGGCCGCGGCCGTCAGCTTCCCGCGACGAATTGCACCAGTTCGCTCACGCCAGTCCCGATGGCGTCGGGCTTGGCGTCCAGTTGCTCTACGGGCTGCTTCAAGCGGTTCGCCCAGTAGGTGCGATAACCGAAGGACTTGGCGCCGTTGGCGTCCCAACCGCCAAAGGCCGCGAAGACGATCTGCTCCCGTGGCAGACCGAAGCCGTCGACGCCCATCTGGTAGGCGCGCGGATCGGGCTTGTAGACGAGCACGCGATCGGTGGACAGCAAGCGCTCGAACAGTCCATCGAGACCGGCGCTGGCGATCGCGGATTCGAGCATCCGCTCGGTGAGATTGGAGAGGAAGCCGAGCCGAATGCCCGCGGCACGCAACGCCTTCAAGCCCGGCAGGACGTCGGGATACGCCTTCATCTGGAGAAAGCCCTGCATCAGCCGATCGCGCTGCGCCGGCGTCGGTTCGACGCCGGCCGACGCCGTCGCGTAATCCAGCGCATCGGCGGTCACCCGCCAGAAATCCGCGTAGCGCCCGGTCAGCGTGCGCAGCCAAGCGTATTCAAACTGGCGGGTGCGCCAGAGGTCGGCGATCTCCTTGCCCCTGCCGGGGAACAGCTCTTCCGCCTCGCCATAGACCGGGCGCGGGTCGAAGATCACGAAACCATCGAAAACCACGGCCGCGACGTGCTCATCCTCATCCGCCGAAACCGGCGGTGCCAGTGCCGCGGCCACGGCGGCGGCGGCCGTCGCTTGCAGCACCCTGCGCCGGCTCAAAGATGGGTCCGCGTTGGAAGAAGGGGAATGGACTTCGCTCATTCAGCAGCTCCTGACTGTGCGTTCGGCACGGATGCCGGCAGAGCCACATTTGCCATTCCTCCAGGCTTGGAGAACTAGCGCGCCGTGAAATTGATTGTTGCAGCGCTCGAAATTGCGGCCGTCAGGTTCAGCCCCGCCTATCCCGACGCTGCGGACACCGCGTGGTTCTGCCCAGGCGCAGGCTGGTGCGGATGACGTCGGCCAGTTGGTCGCGCAAATCCAAAGCGGCGGGCGAGATTCCGCTACCGTCACAATGGCGCTGATCGTGCTCGCGTTCTGCTTCAATGCCCCCACCCTACCCTCCCTCATCCATCTTCGCCCTTTGGGCTACGGCGGACGGGGTTGAGGGGGAGGGGATTGGCAGGGCATGATCGGCGCCATCCATCATTGAATGGCGTGCATCATGACCAAAGGCTCCGATCTGCTCGTCGCGGCGCTGGAGAACGAGGGCGTCGAGCGTGTCTACGGCATCCCCGGCGAGGAGAATCTCGATGTCGTGGAATCGCTCCGCACCTCGAAGATCGAGCTGGTGTTGACGCGGCATGAGCAGGCGGCGGGGTTCATGGCGGCGACTTATGGGCGGCTGACGGGGAAGCCGGGCGTGTGCCTTTCCACGCTAGGCCCTGGCGCTCTCAATTTCACCACGGCCGCCGCCTATGCCTATCTCGGCGCCATGCCGATGCTGATCCTGACCGGGCAGAAGCCGATCAAGTCGGCGCGGCAGGCGCAGTTCCAGATCGTCGACATCGTGGGCGCCATGCGGCCCTTGACCAAGATGACACGGCAGATCGTCTCCGCCGCTTCGATCCCGACAGTCGTGCGCGACGCCTTCCGGATCGCGGCCGAGGAGCGGCCGGGACCGGTGCATCTGGAGTTGCCGGAGGACATCGCCGCCGAGGAGGCCGAGGCCGCGCTTGTGCCGCCGCATCCGATCGAGCGTCCCTATCCCTCGCCGGCCGCGCTGGAGCGCGTCACCAAGATGATCCTCGCCGCGAAAGCGCCGCTGATCATGATCGGCGCCGCGGGCAGCCGGCCGCGCCTGGTGGAGCCGCTCTCGGATTTCGTGCGGCGCTTGAAGATCCCGTTCTTCAACACGCAGATGGGCAAGGGTGCCGTGACCGGCGGCTCCAACCTCTATCTCGGCACCGCCGCCCTTTCCGAGCGCGATTACATCCACGACGCGATCGAGCGCGCCGATCTCGTCATCGCCATCGGCCATGACACAGTGGAGAAGCCGCCCTTCCTGATGGGGAGCAAGCTGGGCGGCTTGAAGGTGATTCACATCGGCTATCTCTCGGCCAAGGTCGAGGAGGTCTATCACCCGGACGCCGAGCTGATCGGCGATATCGGCGCCAGCGTCGCGGCGCTGGCTGATCGATTGGGCGGCAAGCTCGAGGAGCCGACCGAGATTCTGGGCTTGCGCCAGCGCATCCTGGCGAAGATCAACGAGGGTGCCGACGAGGGCCGCTTCCCGGTGACGCCGCAGCGCCTGGTGCACGACATCCGCAGCGTCGTGCCGGAGGATGGCATCGTCTGCCTCGACAATGGGATGTACAAGATCTGGTTCGCCCGCAACTACCGGACAAGGGTCGCGAACACGCTGCTGCTTGACAATGCGCTCGCCACCATGGGCGCGGGACTGCCCTCGGCGATCGCGGCCAAGCTGCTCCACCCCGAGCGCAAGGTGATGGCGGTCTGCGGCGACGGCGGGTTCATGATGAACAGCCAGGAGCTGGAGACCGTACAGCGGCTGAAGCTCGATCTCGTGGTGCTCATCATCGTCGATTCCGCCTACGGCATGATCCGGTGGAAGCAGGCGGTGGATCGCTTCCCGGATTTCGGCATGAGCTTCGGCAATCCCGACTTCGCCCGCTATGCGGAGGCCTATGGCGCCAAGGGGCACAACGTGACCGCGACCGATGCGCTGACACCTACCTTGCAACTGGCCTTCGCCGAGGGCGGACTGCATCTGGTCGCCGTGCCGATCGACTACAGCGAGAACATGCGGGTGCTGGTCGAGGAGCTCGGCAACCGCAGCGTCGATTGACCTGCCACTTTGCGCCAAGTCAAAGCGCCCTGGTCGGCGGCGCCGATGATCCTTCCGAAGCGGTGCGTGAGCCGCAAGGGAGGATGCCATGCTGAACACCGTGACGACGCCCGCGATCAGGCGACCGGCGCCGCTGTGGCCGATCCAGCTGCCCGCGCCCGAGGGTTCGAACCTGCACGCCGCGCTGGAGCAGCGGCGCACCATCCGCGAGATCGCCCCGACGCCGCTGCCGGCACGGCTTCTGTCGCAGCTGCTCTGGGCGGCTTGGGGTGTCAATCGGAAGAACGGCCCGTTCGGCCAGCCGGGCCGGACCGCCGCCTCCGCCAGCAATTCCCAGGAGATCGACCTCTATGTCGCGCTCCCGGAAGCGGCCTACCTCTATGACGCAGCCGAGCACCGCCTGATGCCGGTTGCGACCGGCGATCTGAGGCAACAGGCCATGACGCCCGGCCAGCGCCATCTCGGCGGGCCGGCGCCGGTGCAGCTGATCTACGTGGCCGACATCCACCGCCTGGCGAACACCGCGGGGTTCCAGGAACCGGGCTTGCAGGACCCTGAGGTGCAGAAGGCCTACTACTACGTGGACACCGGCCTCATCGCCGGCAACGTCTACCTGTTCGCGGCCGCGCAGGGCCTCGCCGCATGGTTCCACAATTGCGACAGGGCCGCCCTGGCCGAAGGGCTGCAGCTTCGCCGCCGGCAGCGGGTGTTGTTCGCCCAGTCGGTCGGCTATCCCGAGGCGGCCTGAATCCGGCAGCATCCGGTGCGGCTCTCGGGCAACAGCGTGCTGATCACCGGCGGCGCGACGGGTATCGGCTACGCCATGGCCGAGGCGTTCCTGGCGGCGGGCAGCGCGGTCGCGATCTGCGGGCGGCGGAAGCGGCGGCTGCAGGAAGCGCAGGCGCAGCATCCGGTTTTGCGCGTTCGAGTTTGCGACGTGGAGGATGCCGACCAGCGGCGGGACCTGGCCGAGTGGATCGCCGCAGAAGCGCCGGGATTGAACGTGCTGGTGAACAATGCCGGCGTGCAGAGAGACGTCGATTTCAGCGGGGGAATCGGCGAGTTCCTCAATGGCGAGAACGAGATTCGCGTCGACCTCGAGGCGCCGATCATCCTCTCGGGCATGCTGATTCCGCGGCTGGCGCGACAATCGGAGGCCGCGATCATCAACGTCTCCTCCGGGCTCGGCTTCGTGCCGGCGGCCAGGATGCCGGTCTACAGCGCGGCCAAGGCCGGGATGCACGCCTATTCGATGGCGATCCGCCGGCAACTCTCCAAGACCAGCATCAAGGTCTACGAGGTGGTGCCGCCGGCGGTCGATACCGAGCTCAATCCGGCGGGGCGCGCCAAGCGGGGCCATTTCAAGGCGGGCCTGAGCGCCACGGATTTCGTGGCGGCGGTCATGAAGGGGCTGGAGGCGGATGTCCCCGAGATCGGCTTCGGCATGAGCGCCGGCTTCATCCGCGCCTCCCGTGCCGAGCTCGACCAGGCGTTCGAGCGGATGAACGGCGCGATGTAGCCCGGACTGGCGTCGGCGCGGTTCACTTCCTATCTCCACTCCACCCCCTAAGAGAGGAGATGAGGTCTCATGCCCAGAACATGGTTCATCACCGGCGCCGGCCGCGGACTCGGCACCGAGATCGCCAGGGCCGCGCTGAAGGCCGGCGACAATGTGGTCGCCACCGCGCGCCGGCGCGACGGTCTCACCGTCGCTCTGGGGCCGGACGGCGACCGGCTGCTCACTGTGGCGCTGGATGTGACCGACCGGGCGGCGGCCGACCGCGCGGTCGCGGCGGCACTGCAGCGCTTCGGCGCGATCGACGTGCTGGTGAACAACGCCGGCTACGGCCACCTCGGATTCTTCGAGGAAGCGACGCCGGAAGAGGTGAAGGCGCAGTTCGACACCAACCTGTTCGGCGCCTTCAACGTGACCTGGGCGGCGTTGCCCTCGATGCGGGCGCGGCGACAGGGCAAGATCTTCAACCTCTCCTCGATCGGGGGTCTGCGCAGCCAGGCCTTCGGATGGCTCTACAGCGCCACCAAGTTCGGGCTCGAAGGCTTCTCCGAGGGGCTGGCCGACGAGCTGGCGCCGTTCGGCATCTCGGTCACGATAGTCGAGCCCGGCCCGTTCCGTACTGACTTCCTGACGCCGGAATCGCTCCGCTTCGGCGGCAAGCCGATCGCCGACTACGACGCCCGCCGCGCCGAGCTGCGGCGTTCCTTCGAGGGTCGCAACGGCCAGCAGCCCGGCGATCCGGCGAAGCTCGCCGAGGCGATCGTGCAGCTTGCGGGCGAAGCGAAGCCACCGATGCGCTTCCTCGCCGGCGCCATGGCGGTCGACGTGGCCAATGCCAAGCTGAAGGGCATGCTCGCCGAGTTCGACCGCTGGCGCGCCCTATCGCTCGGCACCGACTACGGCGCTTGATTTGCTGTGCCTCCGCCGGGTCGGCCCCCGTGATGGCCCGATTCAACCCTTCTTCACCGCGACGATGAAAATCCGCGGGAAGCGGAAGAGGACACGGCCGTCGGCCATGGGCGGATAGGCCTGGGCGATGCGGGCGGTGAAGTCGGCGAGGAAGGCGTCGCGGTGCTCGGCCCCGACGCGGTCGAGATAGGGGCGCAGACCGGTGCCCTTCACCCATTCGACGATGGCGGGCGCGTCGGCCAGCGGGTGGTTGTAGATCGTGTGCCAGACATCGACGCGCTTCGCCTTCGGCGCCAAGCGGTCGAAATAGGCGGCGGGCGACGGGATCGCCTCGCGCGGCTCGTGGTCGCCGGCAAAGTTGGAACGCCACGGCCCCGCCTGCGCCGTGTCGGCCATCAGCAGGTGGCTCGGCTCGCCGAGATTGTCCGGCATCTGCACGGCGAGCACACCGCCGGATTTGAGAGCATCCATCAGCCGATCGAGCACGGCGAGATGATCGGGCACCCATTGGAAGACGGCGTTGGAATAGAGGAGATCGACCGGTTCGCTCGGCCGCCAGGTCGCGAGATCCGCGTCGATAAAGGTGGTGCCGGGAAGGCGCTTGCGGGCCGCGACCAGCATGTTGAGATCGTTGTCGAGGCCGGAGACCGCATCGGCACCGTAGCGCGCGATCAGCAGCTCGGTCGAGTTGCCCGGGCCGCAGCCGAGATCGACTGCGCTGGTGACACTCTCCAATGGCACCTGAACGAGAAGGTCGCGCGCGGGTCGCGTGCGCTCGTCCTCGAACTTCACGTACTGCCCGGGGGACCAGGCCATGAGCTTTCTCCTTGTTGCGGTGATCAGGCGCGCAGGCGGGCGCGTACCGTGAGCGAGATGCCGAGGGCGATGATGGCGATGCCGATCCAGACCACGGTCGGGTAGCGCTCGCCCAAGCCCGCCGTGCCGGCGATGACGCCGACCGCGGCGGCGACCGTGCCGATCTGGCTCAAGGTCACCGGACCGCCGACCAGTTGCAGTTGGAAGAAGAGGGCGAACATGCCGGCGCTGGCCGCGATCTGCAGGACCAGGATGCCGGGGACGTCGAGCAGCAGCGCGGCCGCCTGAAGCTGGCCGGTCACCGCGGCGAGCACGATCAGCAGGATGGCGGCCGCGAGATTGCTCCCGGCGGAGAGCACGATCGCATCGGCGCCATTTGGCATGTCGATGGTGCGATAGACATTGCCGGCGGCGAGGCTCAGCGGCACCAGCACGCCCAGGCCGATCCAGAGCCATTCGACCTTATGCCCGATCTCGCCGCGGCCGGAGGCGACCAGCAGCGTGCCGACGAAGCCGATGGCGATGCCGCCGAGCTCCAGCCGCCTCGGATGGCGCAGGCCCACGGCGAGCGACAACACGACGGTCAACATCGGCGAGAGGG
Source organism: Candidatus Cybelea sp. (assembly GCA_035542015.1). GTDB lineage: Bacteria > Pseudomonadota > Alphaproteobacteria > Dongiales > Dongiaceae > Dongia. The sequence continues at coordinate 6,171 of DATKMF010000253.1, read as the reverse complement.
TGAAGAGGATTGCGGTGAAGGCGGAGCCGAGATGCGGGATCGCGCTGAAGACCAGCGCATTCGGCAAGGCGTAGGAGATCAGCGCGGTCACGGCGAAATAGCGCAGATGGCGCGCGTCGAAGGCGAGCACGCGGCCCCTGACGGCCAGCGCCCCGACGAGCGCCACGGCGGCGCCGGTCGAGATCACCGCGGCCCAGATCAGCGGCGGTACGTCGGCCGCACGTGCGAGCTTGCCGAGCGGGAAATTGAGGCCCAGCAGCGCGCCCACCACCAGCAGCAGAGCGGCGGGCGAGCGCGTCAGGCGCGCGACGAGGGAAAGCGAGGCGACGGACTGGTCTGACACCTGAATGGAGTTGCGTGGAACGGGGTTGCGCCGGCCGGGTTTGCAGGCGAGGTTATCCGCCCGCCGCCGCCTGCTCAACCCATCGAAAACGAGGAGCCCGTATGCAAACGCTGCTGACCCAGGGTATTGCGCTCCCTAGACTCGGCCTCGGCACCTGGCGCATGAGCGGCGCCGGCTGCCGCGAGGCAGTCGCCTCGGCCCTGGCCCTCGGCTACCGCCATATCGACACCGCGGAGATGTATGGCAACGAGGACGCGGTCGGCGCCGGGATCGCCGACGCAGGCATCCCGCGTGACCAGCTTCATGTGACGACCAAGGTGTGGGTCGAGCATCTGGCGCCGGACGCGATCCAGCGCGCGTTCGAAGGCAGTCTCGCCAAGCTGAAGCTCAGTTTCGTCGATCTCTATCTGATCCATTGGCCGGCGCGGGGCATGGACCTCGCCGCCGCGCTGAGGGTGCTGATGCAGCTGCGCCAGGAGGGAAGGATCCGCGCGATCGGCGTCGCCAACTTCAACCTGCCGCTGATGAAGCAGGCGGTCGAGAAGATCGGCGCGCCGATCGCCTGCAACCAGATCGAATACCACGTCTTCCTCGACCAGACGCCGATGCGCGCCTATCTCGCCCAGCAGCGCATTCCCCTGGTTGCCTATGCGCCGCTCGCCCAGGGGCGACTCGCCGATACGCCCGAACTGGCCGCGATTGCGAAGAAGCACGGCGCCTCGGCCGCGCAGGTGGCGCTCGCCTGGCTGCTCGAACAAGAGAACGTCGCCGCGATCCCGAAGGCGCAACGCCGCGAGAGCCAGCAGGCCAATCTCGATGCGCTGAAGCTCAAGCTCGATGCAGTGGATCTGAAGGCGATCGCGGCGCTTCCCAAGGACCGCCGCTTCGTCAATCCCGGCTTCGCGCCGGACTGGAACGCGAAGGCTTAACCCGGCAGGGTAGCCTCACACCGCTCGGGATCGGCCGGCAGAGAGATCGATTCGATACCGCTCGGTGGGCCGAAAAGCATCGCATCGTAGAACCGCATGAGGAATGCCGCCCAAGGCACCCAGAGGTTCGACTTGGCTCAGGACAATCGCCCCATCATTGCTGCGCGTCCCGGCAGGCGCCAACCCATCAGACATTTCGCTCGCCGCCCACACGGACCTTAACCAAGCACTGCGCCAAATCATGGCACTATGAGGGAAAACCCGCGTCGGCGCTGTGACCACCCGGCCGGCGGCGCGATGCGCAGCGATTCATGACACTCCGGCGGCACATGACTTGGATCAAGGACGACGCGCCGGAATTGGCGATGCTTGTCGCCTGCCCAGCGTGCAATTGAGGTTCCGATTGGAGGGGCGATGTATCAGGTGCGCATCCACGGCCGCGGCGGCCAGGGCGTGGTGACGGCGGCGGAAATGCTGTCGATCGCCGCCTTCCAGGAAGGCCGCCATGCCCAGGCCTTTCCGAGCTTCGGCTCGGAGCGGACCGGTGCGCCTGTCGTCTCCTTCTGCCGAATCGACGACCGCGAGATTCGGGTGCGCGAACCGATCATGCAGCCCGATGCGGTGATCATCCAGGACCCGACCCTGCTGCACCAAGTGGACGTGTTCCAGGGCCTGAAGCCGGACGGCTATGTGCTGATCAATTCCGCACGCCGCGCGGAGGCGCTCGGCCTCGGCGATCTCGTCCGGCGCATCCCGCCCGATCATCTCCTGACCGTGCCGGCGAGCGAGCTTGCCGCGACCCATCTCGGACGGCCGCTGCCCAACGCGGCGTTGCTCGGGGGCTTCGCCGCCTTCGCCGGGCTGGTTCACATGGCGTCGATTGCCGCCGCCATCGGCGAGAAGTTCAAGGGCGGTGTCGCCGCCGCCAACATCGCCGCCGCGCAGGCCGCCTATGACTGGGTCCTGGCGGAGATGAGCGAAGCCAAAGCGAAGGAGCGCGTGTGATGCTGCAGCAGATCGAAGGATCGCGCGCCGTCGCCGAGACGGTCGGACTCTGCCGGCCGGAGGTGGTGTGCGCCTATCCGATCAGCCCGCAGACCCATATCGTCGAGGGCGTGGGCGAGCTGGTGAAGTCGGGAAGGCTCGCTCCCTGCGAGTTCATCAACGTGGAGAGCGAGTTCGCGGCCATGTCGGTCGCGATCGGCGCCAGCGCCGCGGGCGCCAGAACCTACACGGCGACCGCGAGCCAGGGACTCCTCTTCATGGTCGAGGCGATCTACAACGCTTCCGGCCTCGGTCTCCCGATCGTGATGACGGTCGCCAACCGCGCCATCGGCGCGCCGATCAACATCTGGAACGACCATTCGGATTCCATGTCGCAGCGCGACTGCGGCTGGCTGCAGCTCTTCGCCGAGACCAACCAGGAAGCGGCCGATCTCCACATCCAGGCTTTCCGCCTGGCCGAGGAATTGTCGCTGCCGGCCATGGTCTGCATGGATGGGTTCATCCTGACCCATGCCTATGAGCGGGTCGATCTGCCAAGCCAGGACCAGGTCGATCGCTTCCTGCCGCCGTTCGAGCCGCGGCAGGTGCTCGACCCCAAGGATCCGGTGACGATCGGCGCGATGGTGGGACCGGAAGCCTTCATGGAAGTGCGCTACCTGGCGCATTACCGGCAGCAGCAGGCGCTCGAGCGCATCCCAGAGATCGCCGCCGCGTTCGCCGCCGCCTTCGGCCGAGAATCCGGCGGACTGATCCGGCCCTATCGCTTGGAGGATGCGGAGACCGTCGTGATCGCGCTCGGATCCGTGCTCGGCACGATCAAGGACGTGATCGACGAGATGCGCGATTCGGGCGTCAAGATCGGCGCCCTCGGCATCATCAGCTACCGCCCGTTCCCGGCGGCCGCCATCCGCGCCGCGATGCGCAACGCCAAGCGGTGGGTCGTGGTCGAGAAGGCGCTGGCCGTCGGGGTCGGCGGCGTGGTCGCGACCGACGTGCGCATGGCGCTCGACCCGGCGCTGCACCAGCCGGGCACGACCGCGATCGCCGGACTGGGCGGCCGCGCCATCACCAAGGCCTCGCTGCGGCGCCTGTTCAGCGAGGTCGTCGCCGGCCAGGCGGAACCGCTGCATTTCCTCGATCTCGACTGCCGTATCGTGAAGCACGAGCTCGCGCGCATGATCACCGACCGGCGGTCGGGGCCAATCGCGGAGAATCTGCTGAAGCATGTGGGCGCAGTCGCCGCGCGCATCGCCTGATTTCCGGAGACGCAGGATGAGCTACGCAACCGTCAAGTTCTACCAGACCGGCACCCATACGATCGGCAACCGGCTGCTGCCGCCGGAGGACCGCACGGTGCAGTCGGAGACCGATCGCGCCAATGCGCTCTCCTGCGGTCACCGCGCCTGCCAGGGCTGCGGCGAGGCCTTGGGTGCGCGCTACGCGGTCGATGCCGCGATGCGCGCGGCCGGGCGCGATCTCATCGCCGCCAACGCGACCGGCTGTCTCGAGGTGTTCTCGACGCCCTATCCGGAATCCTCCTGGCAGATGCCGTGGATCCATTCGCTGTTCGGCAATGTCGCCGCCGTCGGCACCGGGATCGCCGCCGCCATGAAGGCGAAGGGCAAGGCGACGCGGGTGATCGCGCAAGGCGGCGACGGCGGCACGACCGACATCGGCTTCGGCTGCCTCTCCGGCATGTTCGAGCGCAACGACGACGTGCTCTACATCTGCTACGATAACGAAGCTTACATGAACACCGGCGTGCAACGCTCCTCGGCGACGCCGCCCGCCGCGCGCACCGCGACCACCGCCGCGGTCGGCAAGGAGCCCGGCAACGTGTTCGGGCAGGGCAAGGACGTGCCGCGGATCGCGCTGGCCCACGAGATCCCCTATGTCGCGACCGCGACGGTCGCCAACCTGCGCGACCTCGAGGCCAAGGTGACGACCGCGATGGGCATGCATGGCGCGCGCTATATCCACGTATTCGTACCCTGCCCGCTGGGTTGGGGCACCGCCTCGCATGACACGATCAAGATCGCCCGGCTCGCGGTCGAGACCGGGCTCTTCCCGGTCTACGCCGGCGCGCGCGGGGAGGTGACCGAGGTGCTGAAGATCCGCGCCAAGCGTCCGGTCGAGGACTATCTCAGACCGCAGAAGCGCTTCGCGCATCTCTTCAGCGGTGTCGGCGCGCCGGAGACGATCGCCCGGTTGCAGGCCATCGCCGACCGCAATATCGCGCGCTATGGGTTGATAGACCCCGCGGCGGAGGCGTGACCATGGAAAGCAAGCCCTTCGCCATCACCCTCGACGTCGGCTCCAGCCGGGCCAACCACACCGGCAGCTGGCGCAGCGAGCGGCCCATCTACGCCGACCACCTGCCGCCCTGCAACGCCGCCTGCCCCGCCGGCGAGGACATCCAGGGCTGGCTCTATCTCGCCGAAGAGGGTCGCTATCGCGAGGCCTTCGAGGCGCTGACCCAGAACAACCCGATGCCGGCCGTGATGGGCCGGGTCTGCTACCACCCCTGCGAGACCGCGTGCAACCGCGCCAAGATCGACCATGCGGTCGGCATCAACGCGGTCGAGCGATTCCTCGGCGACGAGGCGATCCGCCTCGGCTGGAAATTCCCGAAACCCGCCAGCCGCAGCGGCAAGAGGATCCTGATCGTCGGCGCCGGTCCGTCCGGCCTCTCCGCCGCCTATCACCTAGCGCGGCGCGGTCATGATGTCGTGATCCGCGATGCGGGACCGACCGCCGGCGGCATGATGCGCTTCGGCATCCCGAAATATCGCCTGCCGCGCGAGGTGCTCGACGCGGAGATCGCGCGCATCCTCGATCTCGGCGTGACGCTGGAGCTGAACGCCAAGGTCGAGGATATCGGCGCGGCGATGCAGGGCTTCGACGCCGCCTTCCTCGCGATCGGTGCGCAGATCGCCAAGCGCGCCTATGTGCCGGCTTTGCACAGCGCCAAGATCCTCGATGCGGTCGCCGTGCTGCGCTCGATGGAGGGTGCCGAGAAGCCGATGCTGGGGCGGAGGGTCGTGGTCTACGGCGGTGGCAACACGGCGATGGACGTCGCCCGCACCGCGCGCCGGCTCGGCGCCGAAGAGGCGATCGTGGTCTATCGCCGCACCCGCGACCGCATGCCGGCCCATGACTTCGAGGTCGAGGAGGCGCTCGAGGAAGGCGTCATGATGAAATGGCTCTCCACCATCAAGCAGGCGGACGGCCAGACGCTCACCGTGGAGAAGATGAAGCTCGACGACAAGGGCTTCCCGCAGCCGACCGGCGAGTTCGACACGCTGGAGGCGGACAGCCTCATCCTCGCCCTCGGGCAGGACGTGGATCTCGGCCTCATCGAGAAGCTGCCCGACATCAAATCGAAGGACGGCGGCATCGCGGTCGATGGCGCGATGATGACCACCCTCCCCGGCCTCTTCGCCGGCGGCGATGCGGTGCCGATGGAGCGCACCGTCACGGTCGCGATCGGCCATGGCAAGAAGGCCGCGGCCAATATCGACGCCTGGCTCCGCGGCACAACCTATCGGAAGGCGGCGCCGCATACGGAGGCGGCGTTCGAGCGGCTCAACACCTGGTACTACACCGACGCGCCGCATCAGATCCGCGCCATGCTGGACGCCGCGCAACGCACCGAGTCCTTCGCCGAAGTGGTCCAGGGCCTGGATGAAAAGACGGCGCTGTTCGAAGCCCGGCGCTGCCTCTCCTGCGGCAACTGCTTCGAATGCGACAACTGCTACGGCGTCTGCCCCGACAACGCCGTGATCAAGCTCGGCCCCGGCAATCGTTTCAAGATCGACTACGACTTCTGCAAAGGCTGCGGCCTCTGCGCCGCCGAATGCCCCTGCGGCGCCATCGACATGGTGCCGGAAGAGA
>DATKMF010000252.1:0-13610 GCA_035542015.1 Candidatus Cybelea sp. | reverse complement strand
GGCGTGTCGGTGAAGGCGTTGGCCAGCACCCCGTCATGCTCGGCGACCAGATCGAAATAGTCCATCGCCCGGGTGATGTAGAGGTACGAATTGGCGTCGAACCGGTCGACGAACGTGCTGCCCTGGTGGCGCAGGTAGCTTTCCACCTGAAAATCGGCGTCGAAGCCCCAGGTGACGGCATTGCGGTCCTGCAGGTTGCGGCCGAACTTGCGATGCAGCGCGGCCTCGCTCAAGTAGGTGATATGCGCCGCCATGCGGGCGACCGCGAGGCCGCGGCCGGGATTGACGCCCTGCAGCGCATAGTCTCCGCCGCGCCAGTCGGGATCGGCGACGATCGCCTGGCGCCCCACCTCATGGAAGGCGATGTTCTGTGCCGAGTGCCGCGCGGCGCAGGCGATGGGCAGTGCCGCGAACACGCGCTCCGGATACTTCGCTGCCCATTCCAGCACCTGCATTCCGCCCATCGAGCCGCCGGCGACCGCGAACAGCTGGTCGATGCCGAGATGGTCGATGAGCCGGAGCTGCGCCCGCACCATGTCGCCGACCGTGATCACCGGGAAGCCGAGCCCATAGGGTTTGTCGGTCGCGGGATTGAGGTCGCTGGGGCCGGTCGTGCCCATGCAACCGCCGACCACGTTGCTGCAGATCACGAAGTAGCGATCCGTGTCGATCGGCTTGCCCGGGCCGACCATGCTCTCCCACCAGCCGGGCCTTCCCGTCATCGGATGGGTCTCGGCAACGAACTGGTCGCCGGTCAGCGCATGGCAGATCAGGATCGCGTTCGATTTGTCGGCGTTCAAGGCGCCGTAGGTCTGGTAGGCGAGGGTAAACGGCCCGAGCGCCGCGCCGGAATCGAGCGCCAGGGGCCGGTCCGCCGCGAAATGCAGCTGCTCCCCGGGAAGCGCCGGGCGCGCGCGTAAAGGCTGGGTCGGCAGGCTCGACATCGGCGCGAAAGGCCTCATGGTTAAGCCCAGGGACGGATTGCGGGCCAAGCCCCTGGTGAATCGGCTGAATGAAGCTTCGGCCCGCCGACCTGTCAATGTTTTCTTTGCTTTTCCGGCGCTTGGCCGCTATCAGTGGGGGCCCTCGCGACCCGGCGGAAACGCTTTCCCGCGGGGCGCCGGAGCAGCAATCCAGAGCGCAGTGGGAATGGCCGAACACGACGAGCAACTTGCCGCCCTCCGGCGCGAGATCGATAGCATCGACACCAAGCTGCACAATCTGCTGATGCAACGCACCGAGCTCGCGGTCAAAGTGGGCGAGGTGAAAGCGCAAGCCCAGCCGATCGGCCGCGCGCCCAGCGAGGGTGCCAAGTTCATGCGCCCGGCCCGCGAGGCGCAGATCCTCCGCCGCCTCGTTGCACGCCACAAGGGAAGGCTGGCGAAGGGCGTCATCGTCCGCATGTGGCGCGAGATGATCTCGGCGCTGCTCCAGGTCGAGGGGCCCTTCGTGGTCGCGGTCTACACGCCGGCCGACGAGCCCGGCTATTGGGATCTGGCTCGCGATCACTACGGCAGTCGGGTTCCGGTCCAGAGCTTCGACCGCATCAACCACGCGATCTCCGCCGTGCTCGACGGGCAGGCGACCGTCGCCGTCCTGCCGCTGCCGCACGAGGACGACCGCGATCCGTGGTGGCGTCGGATCGCCGTCAACGGGCCGAACGTGCCGCATGTCGTCGCGCGGCTGCCGTTCGGCGACCCCGGCAATCAGCGGGGCAAGGGTCTGCAAGCGCTGGTCATCGGCACGACCGCGAACGAGCCATCGGAGCACGACCGCGGCCTGCTGGTCGTCGAGACCCGCGATCCGGTGAGCCGCAGCACTTTGCGTGACGCCCTGAATGCCGCGCAGCTGAAGCCGGTCTATATCCAGGCCTTCCATGAGACGGGGCGTCCCGAGCAGCACCTGGTCGAGGCCGAGGGCTTCCTGGCCACCGACGATCCCAGGCTCGCCGTCCTGGCGCGGTCGCTCGGCGCCGACTCCCGCGCCATCGGCATAGGTGGTTATGCGGTTCCCCTGACCCCCGCAGAGCTCGCTGCCAACGACGACGAGGCGCCCAAGCGCGGTGCGCCCAAGACGCCGGATCGCGGCTCGAGCGTGGAAGAGGCGCGGCGAGAGCACTCGGACGGAGAGTCGATATGAGTCTCGCCGTCCGCCCTGGCATCCTCGAAATCGAGGCCTATGTGCCCGGCGAGGCCCAGCTGCCGGGCGAGGGTCCGATCTACAAGATGTCCTCGAACGAGAGCCCGCTCGGCATCAGCCCGGCCGCGCGCGAGGCCTACCTCGCCATGGCCGGCGAGCTGCATCGCTATCCCGACGGCGGCGCGACCGAATTGCGGCGCGCGATCGGCGCGGCGAACGACCTCGATCCCGATCACATCGTCTGCGGCGCCGGTTCCGACGAGCTGTTGCAGCTGATCACGCGCGCCTATGCCGGCCCCGGCGACGAGGTGCTCTATTCCGAGCATGGGTTCCTGGTCTATCCGCTGTCGGCGCAGGCGGTGGGTGCCACCCCCGTGCGCGCGCCGGAGAAGAATCTCAGGACCGACGTCGATGCGCTGCTTGCGCGCGTGACCCCGAACACGCGGGTATGCTTCGTGGCGGAGCCCAACAACCCGACCGGCAGCTATATCGGCGCCGCGGAGCTGAAGCGCCTGCGCGACGGATTGCCGGAGAACGTGCTGCTGGTGGTCGATTCCGCCTATGCGGAATATGTCGATCGTCCCGACTACGGCGACGGCGCCGTGCTGGTTCGCAGCCACCGCAACGTGGTGATGACCCGCACCTTCTCGAAGATCCATGGCATGGCGGCGCTGCGTCTCGGCTGGGCATACTGTCCGCCTGGGGTGGCCGATGTGCTCAACCGGATCCGGGGTCCGTTCAACACGCCGGCGCCGGCCCAGGCCGCCGGTGTCGCCGCGATCGCCGACCGCGCCCATATGGCAAGGGCCAAGGCGCACAACGACTATTGGCTTCCCTGGCTCGCCGCGCGGGTCAACGAGATCGGCCTGAAGGCCCATCCCAGCGTCGCCAATTTCCTGTTGGTGCGGTTCCCGAAGGAGCCGAAGCTCTCGGCGGATGCCGCCAATGAGTTCCTGAAGGCGCGGCGCATCCTGCCGCGCAAGATGGGCGCCTATGGGCTCGGCGATTGCCTCAGGATCACCATCGCCGAAGAGCCGGCCTTGAAGGCCTGCGCCGCGGCGCTGGCCGATTTCGTGCGCAGTGCGGCGACCCAATGACCAGCGCGCTCTTCGACCGCGTTGCCATCATCGGCATCGGTCTCATCGGCTCCTCGCTGGCGCGCGGGTTGAAGCAGCACGGGCTCGTGCGCGAGATCGCGATCCATGATCGCAGCGCCGAGGCGATGCAGGACGCCAAGGCACTGGAGCTCGGCCATCGCTATTGCAACAGCGCGGGCGAGGCGGTCGCCAACGCCGACCTCGTCGTGGTCGCGGTGCCGCTCGGTGCCTATGCCGATCTGGCGCCGATGGTGGCACCCAATCTGAAACGCGGGGCTATCCTGACCGACGTCGGCTCGGTCAAGCAGGCGGTGATCCGCGATCTCGGTGCCAGCCTGCCCGAGGGCATCCACTTCATCCCCGGCCATCCGATCGCCGGCACCGAGCATTCGGGCCCGAAATCCGGTTTCGCCGAGCTGTTTCAGGGCCGCTGGTGCGTTCTGACGCCGCTGCCCGCCACCGATCCGGCGGCGATCGGGCGGCTCTCGAGCCTGTGGCAGCGTCTCGGCAGCCAGGTCGAGCTGATGAGCGCCGCGCATCACGACCAGGTGCTCGCGATCACCTCGCATCTGCCGCACCTGATCGCCTACACGATCGTCGATACGGCGACCTTCCTCGAGGACGAAACCAAGCGCGAGGTGATCAAGTTTTCGGCCTCGGGTTTTCGCGACTTCACCCGCATCGCCGCATCCGACCCGGTCATGTGGCGCGACGTCTTCCTGAACAACCGCGAAGCCGTGCTCGAGATGCTCGGCCGCTTCACCGAGGACCTGACGGCGCTGCAGCGCGCGATCCGCTGGGGCGAGGGCGAGAAGCTCCAGGAGGTCTTCACCCGCACGCGGGCAATCCGCCGCGGCATCATCGATGCGAAGCAGGCGTGAGCGGAGCGGGTGCATCGCGGCGCCGCTGCGCCGATATGGGCGAGGTGCGCACGGAGATCGACGCGATCGATCGCCAACTCGTGGCACTGATCGCGGAGAGGCTGCACTACATCGACGAGGCGGCGCGCATCAAGCAGCAGCGCCATCAGGTGCGGGACGATGCCCGCATCGTCGAGGTGCTGGCCAAGACCCGCACCGAGGCGCTGCGCCTCGGCTGCGATGCGGCCGTCGTCGAGATGGCGTTTCGCGCGCTGGTCGAAGCTTCGATCGGTCATGAACTCGAAGCCTTCGACCGCATACGGTCCTAGGGACATCTCGAAGAGTCTGGATTTTAGGAATTTTACCTTAGATTAACCCCTCCGCGTTCAGACTGGCCGAACGGGCGGCTTGCCGCCGCGCGAACGAAGGGAAGGGTGCCGCCATGCTGAAGACCGTTCTGCTGAGCGCTTTTGCGGCGCTCGCGCTTACCTCTGCCGCCTCCGCCGATGACGCCGCGGTCCAAGCCAAGGCGCAGGCCTATGCCCAATCGGATATCAAAAAATGGGTCGCCGATCCTGACATCGTCGCCGCGATCAATGCCGCGAACACCGAACGAGCCGGTTACGACCAGGCGAAGATCGACGCCCTCGACAAGCAGTGGAAGGCCGAGGTCGGCGGCGCCAGCCACCCGCTGGTCGACCAGATCGCCGCCAATCCCTCGTCCGCCAAGCTGAAGGCGATCTGCGAGGGGAAGGGCGGCCTCGTCACGGAAGCCTTCCTGATGGATGCCAAAGGCATGAATGTGGGGATGTGCGACCCGACCAGCGACTTCTGGCAGGGCGATGAGGCCAAGTGGCAGAAGACCTTCCAGGCCGGTCCCGACGCGATCTTCGTCGACAAGGTCGAGCAGGATGAATCGACCCAGAAGTTCGAAGTCCAGACCAGCATGACCATAGTCGATCCCGCGAGCGGCAAGCCGATCGGCGCAATCACCGTCGGCCTCGACGCGGACATGCTGACCCAGCAATGAGCGTGTCCGTGGCGGATACGCCCTCGGTGCATGAAGCGGCGGACGCGGCGCGCACCACTGCGCCGCGCCTGCTGAGCGTGGGGCGGAAGCTCGGCGCGATCATCCTCCTGGGTCTGGTCGCCGGCTTCTCGGTGCTGATGGTGCTGCAGTATTTCGCCCAGCGTGATGCCATCCTCACCAGCGCCAGGACCAACCGCACGGCGATCGCCGAACTGATCGGGGCGCAGGTCTCCGGGGGCGTCAAGTTCAAGAAGCCGGAGGCGATCGCCAACGGTTATCAGCGCTATCTCTCCAATCCCGATTCCGCGCTGGCCTCGATCGCCGTGTTCGGCGCCGACGATACCGTGCTTTCCAAATCCGATGGCAAGGACCTTACCCCGATTGATCTCGCCGCGCTGCTGGCGGAAGCCAAGCCGCAAGTCGAGCAGGCGGGGCGTTACGAGAACATGACCTCCGGCGCCATGATCCTGTTTGTGCCGGTGATGGACGGGCCAGGGGACAAGGCGCGCCGCGTGGGCACGCTGGCCATGGCCTGGAGCACCGCGCCGATCGAGGCCACGGTCAATCGCCAGCTGCTGACGACGGCCGGCATCATCCTCGGGGTCATGGTGGTGCAGCTGGCGGTCATCCTGTTCGTGGTTCGCCGTTCGGTGAGCCAGCCAATCCTGCGGTTGGTGGGGCTCATGGGCGGCAGCCATTCGGTTGACGAGCTGCAGACCGAGCTCGGCGGCATCCGCAGCCGCAATGACGAAATCGGCGATATCGGCCGGGCGCTGATCGAGTTCCGGCGCACCAGCGAGGAGGTCGAGGCGTTGCGGCGGGATCAGACGGAAGCCGCGGCCCGTGCCGGCGAGGAGCGCCGGCAGAGCGCGCGACGGCTCGCCGACAATTTCCAGCGGACCATCGGTTCGGTCGCCGAAGCGCTGGCGGGCTCGATCGGCGAGATGCGCAAGGCAGCCGACCAGCTCTCGGCCGCAGCCGACGAGACCGAGGCGAAATGTGCGACCGCCGTCTCCGGCGCCGAACGCACCTCGCACAACGTCGATACCGTCGCGGCCGCTGCCGAGGAGCTCTCGACCTCGGTTTCCGAAATTTCCCGTCAGGTCTCCGATTCCGCGCAATTCGCCAGCAACGCTGCGGCGGGCTCCGAGCGGTCGAACCAACGGATCGCCGCACTGAACGACGCCGTCACCAAGATCGGCCAGGTGGCGCAGCTGATCAGCGAGATCGCCAGCCAGACCAATCTTCTCGCCTTGAACGCGACCATCGAGGCGGCGCGCGCCGGCGAGGCGGGGAAGGGTTTCGCGGTGGTCGCCTCGGAGGTGAAGAGCCTCGCCACCCAGACCGGCAAGGCGACCGAGGACATCTCCCAGCAGATCGGCGCCGTCCAGGAAGCCACGGACGGCACGGTCTCCGCCCTACAGGAGATCGTCGCCAAGATTCACGACATCCATGGCCTCTCGGCGGCGATCTCTGCCTCGGTCGAGGAGCAGCAGGCGGCAACCAAGGAGATCGCGCGGAGCGCCCAGGACGCGGCCGGAAGCACGCAGCAGGTCTATTCCAGCGTGCGCGATATCAGCGGCTCGGCGACACTGACCCGGGAGGTCGCCGCCAGCATCCAGCGCCAGTCCAGCCAGCTGCTGGCCGAGACCGACCGCTTCCGCGGCGAGGTTGCGAACTTCCTCGCCAACATCGCCGTCGGCTGACCTCGACTTCCCCTCGAAGGCGCGGCGGGATCCGTTTCGCCCAAAATTCTCTTGCGGTGGGGGACGATTTCCCTTAACGGGAGCCGCTTGCCGTTCAAAAAGCGCGGAAATGCGCGGGTGTGCGGCTCTCTCCGGCGAAAGAGGTGGGGGATAATGGCCACAAAGTTCCCGTTCAAGGGACGGATCCTGATGATCGGTTACGGCTCGGTCGGCCGCTGCACGATGCCGATGCTGGAACGTCACTTCGACATGCCGCTGAGCCGCATCACCGTGGTGGACGGCGCGGATCACTCGGCGGATGCGCAACGCTTCATCGAGCGCGGGCTCAACTACCTGGTCAATCCGCTGTTCGAGCACAATCTCGAAAAGACGCTGGCGAAGTACGTCGCCAAGGGCGATCTCATCCTCAACCTCTCGGTCGAGGTGTCGTCTCTCGCCATCATCGAGTGGTGCCAGAAGAATGGCGTGCTCTATCTCGACACCTGCATCGAGCCCTGGGCCGGCTACTACGACAACACCGAGATCCCGGAAGAGCATCGCACCAACTACTACCTCCGTCATTCGGTCCTGGAAGCCGGCAAGCGGTTCAAGAAGAACGGTCCCTCCGCGCTGGTCACGCACGGCGCCAATCCCGGCCTCATCACCCACTTCATCAAGCAGGCGGTGCTCGACATCGCGAAGTTCCGTGGGCTCGATGCGAAGAAGCCGACCTCGCGCGAGGCCTGGGCGAAGCTGATGCGCGACTGCGGCGTCAAGGTCATCCATGTCGCCGAGCACGATCTGCAGGTGACCGGTGTGCCGAAGCGGCAGAACGAGTTCGTCAACACCTGGTCGATCCCGGGCTTCGTCGGCGAAGGCTGCCAGCCCGCCGAGCTCGGCTGGGGCACGCACGAGAAGCAGCTTCCGGCGAACGGCGTCGAGCATAAGGCCGGCTCGAAGGCCGCGATCTTCCTGCGGCAGCCCGGCTGCACGACCGAGGTCCGCTCCTGGACCCCGCATGGCGGACCGATGATCGCCTTCCTCATCACCCACGGCGAGTCGATCTCGACCGCGGACTACTTCACCGTCACCGAGCGCGGCAAGCCGGTGTTCCGGCCGACGGTGCACTACGCCTACCACCCCTGCAACGACGCCGTGCTCTCGATCCGGGAGTTCCAGATGAAGAACTTCCAGATGCAGGACGAGGTCCGGCTGCTTGGCGAGGAGATCATCGACGGCATTGACGAACTCGGCGCACTCCTGATGGGCGATTTCGGCGCCTATTGGTTCGGCTCCCAGCTCTCGATCCACGAGGCGCGCCGCGTCATGGGCCCCGAATACAACGCGACTTCGCCGCAGATCGCGGCCCCGGTCCTGGCCGGTGCCATGTGGCTGATCGAGAATCCGAACCGCGGCGTCGTCGAGCCCGAGGATCTTGACCACGATTACATTCTGGAGATCTGCCGGCCGTATCTCGGTCCGGTGGTGGGCTGCTGGTCCGAGTGGACACCCTTGAAGGACCGCGACATCCTCTTCCCGGAGCCCAACCTCGACCGCAAGGACCCCTGGCAGTTCGAGAATTTCCGCGTCCGGCGTTGAAATTTAGCGCCAGTTGCGGCGCATCCAGGCTTTGACTAAGGTGCCGCCCGCCGGCCGTTCCCAGCGGCCCGCAGGGATTGGGGCGTAGCCAAGCGGTAAGGCAGCGGGTTTTGGTCCCGCCATCCCAGGTTCGAATCCTGGCGCCCCAGCCAGCAGCATCTGTCTGTTGGATGCTGCCCGTCATATCGGCCCGCGAGCATATGTCCCCGTGCTGAAAGGACTCCAGGACTGCGCGAGCTCTGTTCAGGACACTGGACAGCGCCTGTCATGGATCGATCCAGTGCCGGCGCCGGAAGGCGGCGATACCGCTCCGTTAACAGAACCCTAAAATCCTCATTAATAAACAATCTACCACTTTGCCCCCAATATGCCGGTTGATCTGTTCCGGACCGCAATCTGTCACAGGAACATATTCGGGGGATTATGCTTTCACCGCTTTACAAGGGTTCCTGCCGTCCGGAAGTAGCGGAGAGGTCTCCGATCCGGAACGTGTCCAGAGAGGACCGCTGCGATACCGCCCGCAGCGTATGAAGGAATCCTTCCCAACAAATCATCCGCAGCCGACGGCACCGCGTGACGCATCCGCACGAGCCGCCATTCCAGGGGATACTCGATGAGCACCCAAACCGGCACCAGCAAGAATGACACCTTCACCTTCGTCAACGGCGACACCGACATCAACGGTTCGGCTGGCACCGATACGCTGGTCTTCGCCCAGACGAACGCCGACCTGACGTCCACCACGGTCGAAAGCGTCGAGATCTTCAAGGCTGGCCTGTCCACATCGACCACCTTCACCGTTGACGCGAACGACATCGGATCGCTGACGACGGTGCTCGGTAGCAGCGGCACCGATAGCCTGATCTACACTTCGACCGCTTTCGACCTTCATTCCATCACGCTGAGCAGCGTCGAGATCTTGAAGGCCGGCAGTTCGCTCGCGACCACGTTCACCGTGGATCAGGCCGACCTGGCGAAGAACGGCTCGGTGCAGGGCAGCAGCGGCATCGACACGATCGCCGGCAACGGCACGACACTCGATCTTTCGAGCACGACCCTGACCAGCATCGAGGGGCTCGCCGCGGGCACCTCCAAGGCCACCATCTTCACCGTCAACGACCTCTCCGGCCTCGGGGCGATCGCCGGCAGCAGCGGCGCCGATACGCTGATCGTGAAGAACGCCTCCATAAACCTCAGCTCAACCGCGCTTTCCAGCATTGAGATCCTGAAGGCTGGCATTTCGCTCGCGACAACGTTCACGGTCGATCACGCGGACCTGGCATCGGGCGGCTCGATCATCGGCAGCACCGGCTCCGATTCGCTGGTTCAGGTGGACACGGATTTCGATCTCAGCAGCACCACGCTCTCCAGCATCGAGCGGCTTGCGGCAGGCGTCACCAGCGCCACCACCTTCACCGTCAACCAGGCGGATCTGGCCTCGAACGGGACCGTGGCGGGCACCGGCAAGAACGATACGCTGAGCATTGCCGGGACCAGCCTCGACCTGACCAGCACGACGCTCTCCAGCATCGAGATCCTCAAGGCCGGCACCTCGAACGGCACGAGCTTCCTGGTCAACGCCAACGATCTCGCGTCGGGCGGCAGCGTTCTCGGCAACACCGGGACCGACACGCTGACGGTGAAGGATTCCGCGATCAATCTGACCAGCACGTCCTTGACCAGCGTTGAGGTTCTGAAGGGGGGACTGGCCACCGCAACGACGTTCACAGTGGATAAGGCCGATCTCGCCTCCGGTGGCTCGGTCGTCGGCAGTACCGGAACCGATACCCTGACCGTCTTGGGCACGGCGTTCGATCTCAGCGCCACGAAGCTCACCAGCATCGAAAAACTGGTCGCCAGCGACAACGGCACCGCAGGAACCGTGTTCACCCTCGACCAGGCCGATCTGGTGGCGAGCGGGTCCATTACCGGATCGGCCAGCGCCAAGGACCAAATCGCGGCGGCCGGCTCGAGTCTCGATCTCAGCAGCACGACGATCTCGGGTGTCGAGTTCCTGTCGACCGCCTTTGCGTCCGGCACAGCCGGGACCACCTTCACCGTGCTCGGGACGCAGCTCGGCGCCGGCAAGCTCGGCGAAGTCGACGGCAACACCGGCACCGACACGCTGGTCGTGAAAACCACGGCACTCGACCTCACCAGCACCACGCTCACCAGCGTCGAGGTCCTGAAGGCGGGACTGGCCACCGCAACGACCTTCACCGTGGACCACGCGGATCTCGTCTCCGGCGGCTCGGTGGTCGGCAGCACCGGGGTCGATACGCTGATCGTCGCCGGCACCGATTTCGATCTCAGCAGCACGGCGCTCACCAGCATCGAGAAACTGCAGGCGCAAACCACCAACGCCACGACGTTCACGCTCGACCAGAATGATATCGCCGCCCAGGGCTCGATTGTCGGTCACAGCACGGCCACGGACACCATCATCGCCACCGGCGGCCTGCTCAATCTCTCCAGCACGACGCTCACCAGCATCGAGAACCTGAAGGCCGGCGTATCGACCGGAACCACCTTCGTCCTCACCAGCGCGGAGCTGGCGTCGCTCAACCTCTCCGGCCACACCGGCGGGGCCGATACGCTGCAGGTGACCAATACCGCCATCAATCTGACCAGCACCACCTTGAACAGCATCGAGACCGTGAAGGCCGGCCTCGCGACGGCGACGACCTTTACTCTCGATCACTCCGATCTGCTGGCGCTCGGGACTTCTGGCGCCGTGGTCGGCAGCACCGGCACGGATACGCTGGTCGTCATCGGCACGGATTTCGATCTCAGCAGCACGGCGGTCACCAGCGTCGAGAAACTGACCGCCGACACGACGGCCACCGCTGGAACATTGTTCTCCGTCAACCAGGGCGATCTCGCCAGCGGCGGCTCGATCGTCGGTGGCAAATTCACCGATACGATCCAGGCCCACGACGCCGTGCTGAATCTCTCCAGCACGACGCTATCAGGCGTCGAGATTCTGAGCGCCGGCACCACGAATGCGACGACCTTCACGGTCGACCAGGCAGATCTCGCGTCCGGCGGTTCGGTGCTGGGTGTCAGCGGTCAGAACGACACGCTCGCCACCACGGGGACCAGCCTCAATCTCACCAGCACGACGCTGTCCGACATCGAGATTCTGGCCAGTACCGGCTCCAAGGGAACCCTGTTCACGCTGGATGCCGGCGATCTTGCCGGCCTCTCGGCGATCACCGGCAGCACCGCGACCGGCGACACTCTGGTGGTAAACAGCCTCGCAATCGATCTCCACGGCAAGGTGGTCTCCCAGATCGAATCCCTGAAGGCCGGGCTGACCGATGCAACCCAATTCACCGTGGACGATGCCAGCGGCATTCAAGGCATCGTCGGCACTGCCAAGACCGATACCCTGATCGCCGGCACGACGGCCCTCGATCTCAGCAGCACGGCACTTTCCAGCATCGAGATCATCAAGGCCGGGCTCAGCCTTGACACCACCTTCACCGTGGACCAGTCGGACCTCGCTCCCTCCGGATCGGTGATCGGAAGCACCGGCAACGATACGCTGGCGTCGGCGGGGACATCGCTCAACCTGACCAGCACGGCGCTCAGCAGCGTCGAGATCCTGCAGGCCGGGAGCAGCCTTGCCACCACCTTCACCGTGGATGCGGCGGACCTCGCCTCCGGCGGCTCGGTGATCGGCAGTTCCGGCAACGACACGCTGACCGTGCTGGGTACCGCATTCGATCTCACCAGCACGACGCTCAGCAGCATCGAGAGTCTGAAGACGGGAAGCAGTCTTGCCACCACCTTCACGGTCGATCAGGCGGACCTCGCCGCCGGCGGCTCGGTGCTCGGCAGCACCGGCAGCGACACGCTGCTGGCGGTAGGGACCGCCCTCGATCTCTCCAGCACGACAGTCAGCAGCATCGAGATTCTGAAGGCCGGAACCAGTCTTGCCACCACCTTCACGGTGGACACGGCGGATCTGGCCTCCGGCGGCTCGGTGATCGGCAGCAGCGATACCGATACGATGGCGGCGGGCGGGACATCGGTCAACCTGACCAGTACGACGCTTTCCAGTGTCGAGATCCTGCAGGCCGGGAACAGCCTTGCCACCACCTTCACGGTGGATCAGGCGGATCTCGCTTTCGGCGGCTCGGTGATCGGCAGCAGCGGCAGCGACGCGTTGGTGATCAACGGCACCAGCCTGGACCTCAGCAGCACGACGCTCAGCAGCGTCGAGATCCTGAAGGCCGGGAGCAGCCTCGCCACCACCTTCACGGTCGATCAGGCGGACCTCGTCTCCGGCGGCTCGGTGATCGGCAGCAGCGGCAGCGACACGCTGTTGATTGCGGGAACCGTGGTTGACCTCGCCAATACGACGCTCTCGAGCGTCGAGATCCTGAAGGCGGTGACCAGCCTCGCCACCACCTTCATGGTGAGCCAGGCGGCTTTGAGCTCGGGTGGCTCGGTGATCGGCAGCAGCGGCAGCGATACGCTTCTGTCAGCGGGAACCGCCCTCGATCTCTCCAGCACCGCACTCACCAGCATCGAGACACTTAAGGCCGGGAACAGCCTCGCCACCACCTTCACGGTGGACCAGGCGGACCTCGCCTCCGGCGGCTCGGTGATCGGCAACACTGGCAACGATGCTGTGGTTGCAGCAGGGACGGCGCTCAACCTGACCAGCACGACGCTTTCCAGCATCGAGATTCTGAAGGCCGGGAGTAGTCTTGCCACCACCTTCACGGTGGGTCAGGCGGAACTCGCCTCCGGCGGCTCGGTGATCGGCAGCAGCGGCAATGACGCACTGGTGATCAGCGGCACCAGCCTTGACCTGACGAGCACGGCACTTTCCAGCGTCGAGATCCTGAAGGCCGGGAGCAGCCTCGCCACCACCTTCACGGTGGACGCGGCGGACCTCGCCTCCGGCGGCTCGGTGATCGGCAGCAGCGGCAACGACACGCTGACCGTGGTGGGTACGGCCTTCGATCTCAGTAGCACGTCGCTCAGCAGCGTCGAGATCCTGCAGGCCGGGAGCAGCCTCGCCACCACCTTCGCCGTGGACCAGGCGGACCTCCTCGCCGGCGGCTCGGTGCTCGGCAGCAGCGGCAACGATGCGCTGGTGATCAGCGGCACGAGCCTCAATCTGACCAGCACGGCGCTCGGCAGCGTCGAGATCCTGCAGGCCGGGAGCAGCCTCGCCACCACCTTC
>DATKMF010000251.1:0-2918 GCA_035542015.1 Candidatus Cybelea sp. | reverse complement strand
TGGCGGCACCTCGATCCTCGGCGGCCGCGGCACCTATCTCGGCACAGTCGCCGGGGTCATCCTGATCACCCTGCTGCAGTCGATTCTCTCGGTCATCCAGATCGAGGAGGCGTTCCGCCAGCTGATCTATGGCGCGGTCATCATCGCCATGCTGCTGCTCTACGGACGCGGCGCCAAGGTTGCGGCCTAAAGCCGGTTCTGCCGCAATTTCAAGCGATTAGCGACGATACCAAAGATATGTGAAGGGGTTTGCAGCGGCGGCACCGCTTTGCTATAAGCAGCGCCGCCGGAGGGCCCAGCCTGCCGGCAAGGCTCATGTTCCCCGGTAGCTCAGCTGGTAGAGCGTCGGACTGTTAATCCGCAGGTCGTTGGTTCGAGTCCAACCCGGGGAGCCAGCCCACCTAAGCTTTCTTCAATGGTTAGTCCCCAGGGCCGCGCCAGTCGAGGCCCGGAAATCGCGCGAAGTCGCGATCGCAGGTGACCCACGTGCAGCCGTGCTCGATGGCCAGCGCCGCGAACCAGGCGTCGCTGACTCGCGGGCCGCGGGTACCGGTCTCCTTGCAGAGGCGCGAGAAGATCATCCAATGCCGGTCACCGGGTTGAACGACCTCGCAATGCGGCTGTTCGAGCAAGTTGTCGCAGAAGGTGAAGGCTTCCTCGATTGTGCTCGGCTGGGTGAAGATGCGTGGATTGGTCACGATGCGCACAACAGCGCTGAGAGCCAATTGCGACAAGCCAAATTGCATGTCGCCGGAAACAACGCTATCGAGCCATTGCTTACAGACGGCGTGCCGCTCGGTGTCACGCCGGAACGCATAGACGAGGACGTTGACGTCGGCGAGGATCACCTCCGCCCGGCCATGTAGTCTAGGTCATCCATTTCCTGCAACGCCGCGCTGTCGTCGAGGTGGACGCCCGGGTGAAGGCCGCCCGTTGCTTTGCTCACCGGTGGCAACTGGCGTTTGGTGCGAGCAGCCGGCATCTGCTCGCTGAGGATGCGGCGCAAGCCGTCCTCAATGAGAGAGGTCAGCGTGCGCCCCTCCGCAGCCGCCTTGCGCTTGGCCCGACGGACCAGATCCTCGGGTAGTCGGACTGTGGTTCGCTCTACCATATGTCTGGACATATGGTAGTCATGTCAGTATGTCAACATACTCCTGCCGCCGGCTGACAGGAGCCGCACAAGGACCGGGATGCAGATCGGCGCTTCCGGCACTAGACTCTGCCGATGCCGCTGCAGAACCGCGTCACACCCTCTGGAGAGATCATCGCCACGCCGGCGCGCGGGCTCTTCCTGGGCAATCGCGGCATCATCCACGATCCGGAAACCCGCACGCTCCTCAGGAAGCGCTGGAGCCTCAAGGCCTGGCTGATCTGCAAGCTGCATTTCAAGACCTTCCACCGCGAACCGATGGCACGACGGAGCTGGACCGAGCTCTTCTTTCTCGATGAGGCGACGGCGCTTGCTGCCGGCCATCGCCCCTGCTTCTATTGCAGCCGCGATCGGGCCGAGGCGTTCCGCACCGCCTGGGCCAAGGGCAATGGCGGGCCGATCCTGGCCGCGCCCGAGCTCGACGCCGTTCTCCACCGCGAACGTTTGCACCAGCGGCGCAAGCGCCTGCACGCGCTGCCGCGCCCGGTCTCGCGGCTGCCCGACGGCGCCATGGTGGCGTCGGACGACGAGGCCTTCCTCGTCGTTTCAGAGCACGCGCTGCGCTGGACGCCCTTCGGCTATGAGCTGCCGGGGCAAATGCCCCGCGTTACGGGACTCCTGACGCCGCCCTCGACCCTCGGCGCGCTGCTGGCCGGCTATCGCCCCGTGCTCCACCCGACGGCGGAGCGCAGCGCATGATGCAGGACCTGTTCACCGCCTTGCCGGCGCGCGAAAGCATGGCCGAGGGTGCCGTGCTGCTGCGCGGGTATGCATTGCCTCTTGAGGAGGAACTCCTGGCATCGATCGCCGCAGTCAGTGAGGCCGCACCTTTCCGCCGCATGACGACACCGGGCGGATTCGTCATGTCGGTGGCGATGACCAATTGCGGCACCGCCGGCTGGGTCACCGACCGCACCGGCTATCGCTATGCCGCGGCGGACCCGGAGACCGGCCGGCCTTGGCCGGCGATGCCCGCTGCGTTCGAAAGGCTCGCGGCGGAAGCGGCTGCCGAAGCGGGCTATCTCGGCTTCGCGCCGGATTCCTGCCTGATCAACCGCTATGAGCCGGGCACGCGCCTCTCGCTGCACCAGGACAAGGATGAGCGCGATTACGCGCATCCTATCGTCTCGGTCTCGCTCGGCCTGCCGGCGACGTTCCAGTTCGGCGGCCTCGCCCGCAACGCGCCCACTGCCAAGTATCCGCTGCAGCATGGCGACGTCGTGGTCTGGGGCGGGCCGGCGCGGCTGCGCTATCACGGCATTGCGCCGCTGAAGGACGGCGAGCATCCGAAGCTCGGTCGCTGTCGCGTCAATCTCACTTTCCGTCACGCTTTCTGAGCATCGCGCAAGAATCGGAGCGCGCGCTTCGCGGCGACACCATACATCTCCTTCCGGAACACCATGGGGATGGAGATCGTCATGCTTCGCTACGCCGCCGCCTGATGCGTCACGAAATCGATGAAGGCGCGCAACGCCGGCGGCATCTGCCGGCGGCTGGGATAGTAGAGATAGAAGCCGGGAAAAGGCGGCGTCCAGTCCTTCAGGAGATGCACCAGCCGTCCCGCAGCGATCTCCTCGCGCACGCGATGCTCGAATGCATAGGCGATACCGACACCGGCCACACAGGCGGCGAGCACCAAATCCGGCTCATTGGCGATCAGCGGGCCGTGCACGGCCGCTTCCAGCTTCTCCTCGCCGCGATCGAACTCCCAGCGATAGAGGCTGCCGTCGGTCGGCCAGCGGGAGTTGATGCAGCGATGCGCCTGCAG
>DATKMF010000250.1:0-2840 GCA_035542015.1 Candidatus Cybelea sp. | reverse complement strand
CGGGAGATCAAATCGACGGCAGCTCGCCACGCCGATGGTTGCTGATTTCCCGCGAAAAATCGATTCCATCGGAGAATGGCGGAAGTGCCAGGTTGCTGATTCCGGGGCAAGCCGCCCATCCATTCCGAGATGATGGCGCCCCCCTATTCCGATCAATTGCCGCCCAGCATTCCGATTAATCCTCGCCCATGATTCCGGGATGATGCCGCCCGGGTGTGTCGGGGTGACGGGAGCCTCTGCCGGCTGTGCATAGGGTCTGCTTTTTGGCTTTGGCCGAGGAGCGGATTGATGCCAGCGGGGAGAGTTTGCATGCGCCATGTGCGCGAGGTGTTGCGTCTGGGTTCGGCGGGGATCTCTAAGCATGAGATCGCCCGGCGGATGGGGCTGGCGCCATCGACGGTGCGCGAGACGCTGAAGCGCTTTGAAGCTGCGGGCTTGGTCTGGCCGCTGCCGGATGATGTGACGGACGGAGATCTCGAAGCGCGGCTTTACCAGAACGCCGGGACGAAGCAGGGCCATCGCCGCCAGGTCGAGCCCGACTGGGCGGTGATCCATCGTGAGCTGAAGCGCAAGCACATCACGCTCTCGATCCTGTGGGACGAATACATCGAGCAGCATCCTGACGGGTACCGCTATTCCCGTTTCTGCGATCTCTATCGGTCGTGGGCGGGCAAGCTCTCGGTCACGATGCGGCAGCCCCACGCCGGCGGCGAGAAGCTGTTCGTCGACTATGCCGGCGACAGGGCGCCCGTGGTCATCGACCGGCTGACCGGCGAGATCCGGGAAGCCTGGATCTTCGTCGCCGTGCTCGGCGCCTCGAGCTTCACCTATGCCGAGGCAACCTGGACCCAGGGGCTGGGCGATTGGATCGGTGCCCATACCCGAGCGCTGGAGGCGATCGGCGGCGTCCCCAGGCTGATTGTTCCGGACAACACCAAGACGGCGGTCATCAAGGCCTGCCTCTACGAGCCGTCGGTCAATCGCACCTATACCGAGATGGCGGCGCATTACGACACCGCCATCCTGCCGACGCGGCCGCGCCGCCCGCGCGACAAGGCCAAGGTCGAAGCCGCGGTGCTGATCATGGAGCGCTGGATTCTCGGCCGCTTGCGCAACCGGCACTTCCACAGCCTGGCGGAATTGAACGAAGCGATCCGGGAACTCCTGGTTCGGCTCAATGACGAGCGGCCGATCCGGCGGCTCGGTGTGACTCGGCGTCAACTGCTCGAAGAGCTCGACCGGCCGATGCTCAAGCCGTTGCCTGTCGAGCCTTATGTATTCGCTGAATGGCGCCTACGCCGGGTCGGCATCGACTATCACGTCGATGTCGAACGGCACTATTACAGCGTGCCCTACCGCTTCGCGAAGGAGGCCGTCGAGGTCCGGCTGACGCCGCGGACCGTCGAGGTGTTCGCCAAGGGCGAGCGCATCGCCGTCCACCTGCGCTCCAGTGGCAACGGCAAGCACACGACCGTGCAGGATCACATGCCGTCGAGCCATCGGCGCTACGCCGACTGGACGATCGAGCGCATCCGGCGCGATGCCGCCGGGATCGGGCCGTCGACCGCGGCTCTGTGCGATCTGATCCTGAAAGAACGGTCCCATCCCGAACAAGGCTTCCGAGCCTGCCTCGGCATCGTTCGGCTGGTCAAAGCCTTCGGCGCGCAGCGGGTGGACGCGGCCGCGACGCGGGCGCTCGACATCGGCGCCCGGACATACGGCTCCGTCAAATCGATCCTCGATAACAATCTCGATCGCCACGCCGCCCCTCAGCGCGGCCCCGACAGCGTGTCGATCCTCCACCGCAATATCCGGGGCCGCCACTATTACCATTGAGGAGACGACATGCTCACCCATCCCACCCTCGACCAGCTCAACCAACTCGGGCTCTTCGGCATGGCGAAGGCCTTCGGCGAAGCCGAGACCTCGGCCGACACGGCGGCGCTCACCCACCCCGAATGGCTGGCCCTCCTGCTCGACCGCGAGATGACCTATCGGCACGACAAGAAACTCGCCGCCCGGCTTCGTTATGCCAGGCTGCGCCAGCAGGCGCTTGTCGAGGATGTCGATTACCGCGCCGTGCGTGGCCTCGATCGGGCGCTGTTCCAGAAACTCGCCGGCGGCGAATGGATCGACGCCCACGACAATCTGATCGTCTGCGGCCCGACTGGCATCGGCAAAAGTTGGCTAACTTGCGCGCTCGGCCACAAGGCATGCCGTGATCATCGCTCCGTCCTCTATCAGCGCGTTCCAAAACTGTTCGGCGACCTGGTGCTCGCGCGCGGCGACGGCCGTTATGCCCGCATCACCCGCGCGCTCGGCGGCGTTCAGCTTCTCATCCTCGATGACTGGGGGCTCGATCCGCTCGATGCCCAGGCCCGCCACGACCTGCTCGAAATCCTCGAGGAACGATACGGACGCCGATCGACCATCATCACCAGTCAGCTTCCTGTCGAGGACTGGCACGCGGTGATCGGCGACCCGACTTATGCCGACGCCATCCTCGATCGCCTCGTTCACAACGCCCACCGCCTAAACCTGTCCGGTGACAGCCTCCGCCGGACACGATCGAAACCCGCCGAGAGAGGTTGACCGAACCAAACCTTCGGTGTCAGGAATTACCAGCCAGCGAGGCTCCGTGCCATGGGCGGCTTCAGGTCGGAATCCTGGGCGCCATCAAATCGGAATGCCTGGGCGACTTCGTCGGAATCGGCACTTGAGAGCTCGTCTCTGGGCACGGTTGAGGGTGGGAACAGGGCGCACGGGTGCGAGCCCTGGCGCCACTGAAGGCGTCGAGGTGGTGAGCATCGGTTCTCCTGAAGTGAAGTTTGGTCGGGGAC
>DATKMF010000249.1:0-2285 GCA_035542015.1 Candidatus Cybelea sp. | reverse complement strand
CTTCCTCATAGCCGTCGAGGTGATAGTCGAAGCTGGCATAGCCGCGGGAGACCGACTTCAGCCGGTCGTAGAAGTCGAACACCACCTCGTTCAGCGGCAGGCGATATTGCAGCATGGCGCGGGAGCCCGCATAGGTGAGGTCGATCTGCACGCCGCGGCGGCTCTCGCAGAGCTTCAGGATCGAGCCCAGATATTCGTCGGGCACCAGGATGGTCGCCTTGATCCAGGGCTCCTCCATATGGTCGATCTTCACCACGTCGGGGAAATCCGCCGGATTGTGCAGCTCCATCATCGTGCCGTCGGTCAGGTGGATCTTGTAGACGACGGAGGGCGCGGTGGTGATGAGGTCGAGGTTGAACTCGCGCTCAAGGCGCTCCTGGATGATCTCGAGATGCAAGAGACCGAGGAAGCCGCAGCGGAAGCCGAAGCCGAGGGCCGCGCTGGTCTCCATCTCGTAATGGAAACTGGCATCGTTCAGATGCAGCTTGCCCATGGCCTCGCGCAGCGCCTCGAAATCCGCGGCATCGACCGGGAAGAGGCCGCAGAACACCACCGGCACCGAGGGCTTGAAGCCCGCCAGCGGCTCGGCCGCCGGCCTTCGCTCCTCGGTGATGGTGTCGCCGATCTTGCAATCGGCCACCGCCTTGATGCCGGCGGTGAGGAACCCGACCTCGCCGGGGCGGATCTCGCTCAGCATCTCCTGCTTCGGGGTGAAGACGCCGACGCGCTCCACATCGTAGGTCGAGCCCGTGGACATGAGCTCGATCCGCTGCTTCGGCTTGAGGACGCCGTCCATCACGCGCGCCAGGATCACGACGCCCAAGTAGGCGTCGTACCAGGAATCGATCAGCATGGCTTTGAGCGGCGCATGCTCGTCGCCCTTGGGTGGCGGCAGGCGATGCACGATGGCTTCGAGCACGCCCTCGATGTTGATGCCGGTCTTGGCCGAGATCTCCACCGCCTCCGAGGCGTCGATGCCGATCACGTCCTCGATCTGCTGCTTCACCCGCGCGGGCTCGGCGGCGGGGAGGTCGATCTTGTTCAGGACCGGCACGATCTCGTGGTTGTGCTCGATCGCCTGGTAGACGTTGGCGAGAGTCTGCGCCTCGACGCCCTGGCTCGCATCGACCACCAGCAGCGAGCCCTCGCAGGCCGCGAGGCAGCGCGAAACCTCGTAGGCGAAGTCCACATGGCCGGGCGTGTCCATCAGGTTCAGCTGATAGGTCTCGCCGTTCTTCGCTTTGTAGGTGAGGCGCACGGTCTGCGCCTTGATGGTGATGCCGCGCTCGCGCTCGATCTCCATGTTGTCGAGCACCTGCTCCTTCATCTCGCGCAAGGAGAGGCCCCCGCAGGCCTGGATCAGGCGGTCGGCGAGGGTGGACTTGCCGTGATCGATATGCGCGATGATGGCGAAGTTGCGGATATGGGCGAGGTCGGTCATGTCGCTCTGGGAGGTCACGAAGTGCGGCGCAAGATAGGGGGAAGGGCAGCGCCGTGCAACCTGGGGAAAAGCGCGCTATGACAGGCACTTACGCGGCGACATTCTCGGCTGGCGGCGGGCCGCCCGTGCGGCTAGGGTGCTGGGCGTCACGCCGTCATCGATCGGGGATTGCCATGCGCCGCCTGCTCTCGCTCGCCGCCTTGCTCCTGCTCGCTCTCGCGTTCCTCGCACCCTCCGGCGCCGCCCGCGCCGAGGATCCGTGGATGGTGCTGCCGCCGACGCCGGCGCTGCCGAAGGCGGTGAAGAGCGGCATCGCGCCGGTCAACAACATCAGGATCTGGTACGCGGAGTTCGGGCCCGCGGACGGCACGCCGGTGCTGCTGCTGCATGGCGGTCTCGGCAACGCCAACTATTTCGGCAACCAGGTCTCCGCGCTGGAGAAGAAATATCGCGTCATCGTCATGGACAGCCGCGGCCATGGCCGCTCGACCCGCGACTCCCAGCCCTATGGCTACGACCTGATGGCCTCGGACGTGCTGGCGCTGCTCGACTATCTCAAGGTGAAGAAGGTGGCGCTGGTCGGCTGGAGCGACGGCGCCATCATCGGCCTCGACATCGCGATCCATCACCCGGAGCGCCTGACCAAGCTCTTCGCCTTCGCCGCCAATTCCGATCCCAGTGGCGTCGCCGACATCAGCACCAGCAAGGTCTTCAACGATTATATCGCGCGCACCGCCGCCGAATACCAGAAGCTCTCGCCGACGCCGAAGGACTACCAGAGCTTCCTCGACCAGATCGGCAAGATGTGGGCCTCGCAGCCGCATTTCACCAAGGAGCAGCTGGC
>DATKMF010000248.1:0-7751 GCA_035542015.1 Candidatus Cybelea sp. | reverse complement strand
GAGCCGGTGCGCAGCGATACCAGGACCCGCGAATATGCACGCCGGCGAGCG
The DNA here is from genome assembly GCA_035542015.1 of Candidatus Cybelea sp. GTDB lineage: Bacteria > Pseudomonadota > Alphaproteobacteria > Dongiales > Dongiaceae > Dongia. Next base: position 7,700 of record DATKMF010000248.1, on the reverse strand, counting down.
CCGATCGCAGATGCCGAAGCACGGCCGCCGCATTCTCGACGTCCTGCAGGTCGTAGACCGCTGCAACATGGAGGGGCCGCCAGCTTCCCGTTTGAAAGTGGCTGAGCCGCTCCGCCGCGTTACTCCCGCTGCAGACCATCGCAACTGCCGGCGTTTCTTCCTCGCCGAGCACGATCACGAGCGCCCCAGTTTTGACAGCGCTATACCCCGGACCCCGCGGCCGGCCGGCACCAGGTCTCGCTCCGCCGCGCGGCATCAGGGGCGCTCCAAGATTTGATTTCGGTGATTACGCATGCGTAATCCGGACTCAATCAAACGTCTGAGCCGGAAGATTTTTTGCGCGCATGACCCCCACGCGGTCTGAGGCCCCGGGGCCGTTCGGGGTTGAGACCCCCATCCCCGTCGCAGCGTTGTCATGATGCCGCCCTCCTGTAGCCGAATTCGATCAGCACGCTGAGCGGCACGCGGGTATCGCCCTCGGGCGCACCCGGCGCATCTCCCCATTCGGGCAACCACAGGCCGGTGGCCTTGAAGCCCGCCAACCTGGACCGCCAGAGAGCCGATGCTCCCCCTTCTTCGAGATGGGAATCCGGCGCGCGAACGCGCGCCTTCTTTGTTCTATTCTTATGGTTTGTTCTATATAGAGCGATGTCGGCTGAGCCGACATCGCTAGCCGACATCGCGATGTCGGCTGAGCCGACATCGGTTGGCACTTCCTTCGAGAGGTCGACGGGCCGAAAGGATCCCTTCGGGTACAAGATGGTGAAGGAGCTTCGCGCTCTCCCTCCACCAGGCCGCATATGCCGGTGGACCTGCAGATAGCCCAAGGATTCGAGTTGCTTGATATGGCCCTGAATGCTGCTCCGCGGACATCCTAGCTGAAAGGCGATGCTCGCAATCTCGGGGAAGCAATGTCCGTCGCGGCGGGCATGGCGGGCCAACGCCGCCAATGTGCGGAAACAGGGCGAGGAAAGGCGCGAGTCCGTTATCGCCGCAGCAGGGACCATGGCGAATTTGATCTCCACCGGTTCAGCCCTCTAGTTCCGCAAGATCGGAGAAACGGCTGGCCCCGCCGTCAAATCGGAGCCGGGCGGTTTTCAGGGGACCGTGTCGGTTCTTTGCCGCAATGACCTCGGCGACACCGCGGGCGGCGTCCATTCGGCGGCCCCATCGTTGGTGCCGAGTCTCGAAAGCCTCGTCCGTTTCGTTGTCCCGCTTCCGGGGTTCCGCCCGCCTGAGGTAGTACTCATCTCGATAGACGAAGAGCACCAGATCGGCGTCTTGTTCGATCGTGCCGCTTTCCCGCAGGTCGGCGAGGATCGGCCGCTTATCCTCGCGCTTTTCCAGTTCCCGCGACAGTTGCGCCAAAGCGATGACCGGAACCCGCAGCTCAAGCGCCATCTTCTTCAGCCCGCGACTGATCGAACCGACCTGCGCTACGCGGTTGTCTCTTGGTGCATCAGGCCCACCATCCAGGAGCTGCAGATAGTCGACCACCACCAGCGAAAGCCCGCGGCGCGTGCGCTGCATCCGCCTCGCCACGGTGCGCAGCTCGGCGACCGAGCGCACTGTGTCATCGACCACGAAAGGCAGGTCCGACAGATCCCGGTGTGCATCGACCAGAGACTCCAACTCGTTCATCCCAATCGCGCCGGACCGCATGCGGTGCGTGGATATCCCTGTGCGCTCGGAATAGAATTTCTCGACCAGTTGATCGCGGGTCATCTCAAGGCTGCCGAACAGAACGGCGCCGGCAATCATTTGCTCGGCGGCAATGCCGATTCGGATATCCCGCGCGACATTGTCGGCGACGCAAAGTGCCAGCGTGGTTTTTCCCATGCTGGTTGCGCCGGCGAGGATGACGAGATCGCCGCCCTGAAGCCCAAATGTGACTTTGTCGAGGTTGCGCAGCCCCGTCGAAAGACCGCTGTGGCCGCTCTTCATCGCGGCTTCGATTCGCTCCAGTGTCTCGGCCGAGGCCTCTCCGATCTCGACGGCCCGGCGCTTTGCGGCCACCGCGTGCGCGGACAGGTGGGAGAGAAGATCCTCGGCAGCCTCCTGGATCACTTCAACGTCGCGGTCGGCGGAGAAGGTGCGGGCGTCTCGGTCTATCATCGCGGCGCGCTGGCATAGTTCTCGACGGTGCCAGCAGCGTTGCACCTCGCGGGCAAAATCCGCCGCATCCCGCACGGTGACCACGTGCTGTACCAACTCAACGAGGTAGCGGCCGGCCCCGCCAGGAAACAGGGAAAGCCCACCGTCTTGCTCGACGATCCGCAGCAGGGTGACGGGAGTTGCGGTCTCGCCGCGGGTGGTCATTTGCAGGATTGCGTCGAAGAGTCGGCCGTGTGCCGGATCGGCGAAGTGTTCCGGCCGGAGAAAGTCGACAACCTCGTCGACCACGCCGTTGTTCATCATCACCGCACCGAGGAAGGCCTGCTCCGCGTCGAGATTGCTGGGAAGGTCTTTCAAAACGTGAGGCTTGGCAGCCATGGAGCCTAACCCCATCGCTCGGCGTCGAGCTGACGCGCGATCTTGAGCAGTTCAGTCTCGATCTCCTGGCGCTCCCGCATTGGTCGCGCGGGATCACCGCGATAGGGATCGCCGAGCCTGCGGACGCGCCCGGCCAGGCGCCGCAGCCTAGTCGCTGGATCGCCGGCGCCGGCCGATGAAACTACCCGGCGCCGGTTAGTTGTCGCGGGGGCGCTCATTCCGCGATCTCCGCCAGGAACGCGCGTCTTTCGTCATCTGAGGCGCGCGACCAGGCGCTGCGCAGCTGCGCCGGCACGTCGAGACTTGCCCGGGCGCGGCGAGGCTTCGCGATCAGCAGCGCCGCGCGAATTTTCAGCCTGCCGGCTTCCGCCTCGGCCACCAGGTCGGCGCGTCCGGTCGCGCGCAGTTCAAGGGCCTGCCAGATCAGCCGCTCACTTACGCGGTAAAACTTGGCGAGCTCGGCGATCCGCTCGCGGCTTGTCTTGCGCCCGCCGCTAACAGCCTGCTGCACATTTGCAGCGGCCAAAGAGAGCGGCGCGGGCCTCGGTGTACCTTGATCACTGCCGGTTGGTGATCTATGTTGGTCATGCCCCGCCAGGCATCTAAGATCACCACCGCCCGCCGCCGGCTCAAGCCGCGGCGGGCTTTCTATGTGCAGCATGGCCGATCACGCGGCCTGCGGCTGCGTCAACGACGCGATGAACTCGACCGGCGGAGTGGTGATCAGCCGCTTGCCACCAAGTTTCACCGACCGCACCTTCTGGTCGGCGATCAGCTGATAAACGGTCGTATGCGACACGCCGATCGCCGCTCCCCAATCCTTGGGAGACCAAGCGATGCGTTCGGATTTCGTGGGTTCATTTGCCATGTCCGCCTCGGTTCTGGCTGTTAAGGGCGGACAACTATTTACTAGAGGAGAATCCGAACGACCGCAGGAAATCGCTTTTCCGGCGGTTCCGCCAGTCAGTCGGCCTCGACCAGCCGCCAGGACGTTCTGGCGTCGAGAATTGTGACCGATGCGCGCTTGGTTTTTGTGGCAGTGCCAAGGGTTAGGAGCGCCGTCGCCCGTTCAATGAACAGGGGCAGGGCGCCAGGATTGCAAGGAATCTTCGGAGATGCGTGGTCGAACAGCTCGACCGCCGCGGCCCACAGATGGGCAACGGGCTTCATATCGATCCAAATCTTGTCGAGCATGTCGATGTCGAATGACCGTCCAGCGATGCGACCCAATCCGGCCTTGAAGCCTTCGAGCGCGCGCCGTTTCGCGTCAATGAGGGTGCCGCCCTGGCCGCCGATCGTGGCAAGTAGCACGATCCCTGCGAGAATGCCCTCGGGTAAAATGCGCCTGTGCGCTTCCTCAAACTCGCTCCAGCGCATCGCTTCCCACGTCTGCCCGATCACCGCGATGAACGCGTCGCGGTCCAATGTGATGCGATCGCCAGATACGAAATCTTCGATGTGCCGCAACCGGAGACTAAGCTCTGCGCGCTCGCGGAGCCTGGCATCATCTGGCCAGAGCATCACCGTGGCGATCTTGTTGAGGGTCGCCACGGAATCCCGAACGCTGACGTTGAGATCCGGCATTTAACGCTGCCGCTTTATCGAGACGACCCTGCCGCTCGCCGCGCCGCCTTCGATGAACGCCGCCCACGCGTCCATCAGTTTCCGCCGCCGATCGAAAAAGTCAGTGCGCTTGTAGGCTGCAATCGTCTTGTCGTCGATCATATGCGCGAGCGCGGCCTCGGCGACGGCTTCGGGGAAGTTGGTCCGGTCGGCCGCCCAGTCACGGAACGTCGAGCGGAAGCCATGCGGCACGGCCTTCGCCTTCATCCGGCGAGCGACCTGTAGCATCGCCATGTTGGAAAGGTGGCCTCCGGTGGAACCGCCGGGGAAGACCGCATCGCCAGTGCGGACCGCCTGCATCTTACGCAGCAGGGCAACGGCGGGCGCCGACAGCGGCACCCGGTGTTCGGCGCCCGCTTTCATCCGCTCCGCCGGCACGGTCCACACCGCCTTGTCGAGGTCGATCTCCGCCCAGGTCGCGCCCAGCACCTCGCCGGTGCGCGCCGCAGTCAGGATAAGGAATTCAAGCGCGCGCGCCGCCATGCCGCCGTAAAGCTGCAGGCGTGGCCAGAAGGCGGGGAGCTCGTCGTAGGGCATGGCCGCGTGATGGACGTGCGCCGCGATCTCGCTTGGCGCTGCAAGAATGTGGTCGAGGTGTCCCTTCCACCGCGCCGGATTCTCGCCGGATCGCCAGCCGCGGACCCGGGCAAAATCCAGGATCGACTCAAGCCGACCGCGGAGGCGGTTCGCCGTCTCGGTCTTCGACTTCCAAATCGGCTCGAGCACTTTGAGCACCAGCCCGGTGTCGATCGAACCGGCCGGCAGGGCGCCGATCTTCGGGAAAGCGTAGCGCGCGAGCGTCGCATCCCATTGGTCGCGGTGTTTCGCATTCTTCCAGGCGTCGCGGTGCGCCTCGATATAGGCCTCGGCGGCTTCCTTGAAGGTCGTGGCCTTCGCCGCGGCGAGCGCCTTCTCGGCGACGGCGGCCTTGCGCGCATCGATGGGATCAACACCGGCGGCGACTTGTCTGCGGGCCTCCCGGACCCGCTCGCGAGCGTCGGCGAGCGGTAGATCGGAAACCGACCCTAGCCCCATGTCGCGCCGACGCCCGCCGAGCTGATAGCGGAAGATCCAGGATCTTGCACCGGCCGCCCCGACCTGGAGATACAGGCCATCGCCATCGGCGAAGAGGCCTGGCGTTTTCAGGGTTTCTACTTTTCGTGCGCTGAGCCCGGCGGCACGCTTCGGCATGCTATCCTCCGTACCCTGGGTTTTGATGGGTAGGAGCGAACCCCTCATCGCTCACGTTGATGGGTCTGCCGGGCTACCCAACGGATTACCCATCATAGAGCGACGGATTGATAGGAACAAGTGCGAACACGGGCGAACCGGATTTAGCCATGAAACGGCAGTTGTCTGCGGGATTTCTGAACTACGGCGGGCTATGGCGGATTGGTTTCTGGCGGAGGGGGTGAGATTCGAACTCACGGTACGCTTGCACGTACAACGGTTTTCGAGACCGTCCCAATCGGCCACTCTGGCACCCCTCCGCAGGGGTTCCCCTCGGGCGAGGGGACCGGCCGTCTTGACGGGCGCGGACAATAGTTGCGCCGGGCGCCGGCCGCAAGCCTTCCTTCAGGGGCCGACCGCGGCCAATTGGGCGTGATATCCTCCGCGGCTCGCGCGGAGATTCCAGGTGAATTCGTTGAACAGCCCCCGGATCGGCACAAGCCCGCTGCCCGTCATCCCGCTGCCCATCATCCCGCTGGTGGACCTCGGGGCGGAGGGGCTCCACGTGCTGGCGCAACGGATGCCGGAGAAGGTCCGGTTGCTCGCGAAGGCAGGGCGGAACCTGCTGTCGGGCCCGGTCCTCGGCTTCATGGATCGGCGGTCGCGGGTCTGGCTGGCGCGGAACGAGACGCCGTATCGCGCCGAGATCGAGGCCGTGGCGGCGATCCCGGGCGTCTCCGGCGCCCATGGCCTCAACCTCTCGCCGGAATGGGCCTGCACCAGCGCGACGGCGGACGGCCGTCTGGTCCGGCTCCTCGACTGGCCGATCCACGGCCTCGGCGGCGCGATCACCGTGGTCGGGCACCAGAGCCCAGCCGGGCCTTGGTTCAACGTCACCTGGCCGGGCTTCGTCGGTGTGCTGACCGGCATGGCGCCCGGCCGCTTCGCCATCGCGTACAACCAGGCGCCGATCCGCTGGGCGAGCGGCGTCTGGCCGCTGGACTGGCTGATCGAGCGGATTCGCATCGGCCGGCACCGGGGCTTGCCGGCCACTCACCTGATCCGCCGGGCCCTCGAGACCTGCCCGGACTTCGCGACGGCGTTCCGGTTCCTCAAGGAGACGCCGATCGCCTATACCGGCCTCATCACCATCGCCGGCGCCAACGGCGAGGCGGCGATCATCGAACGGGCCGAGGACTTGGCCTATGTCCACGAAGGACCGGGCGCCATTCCCAATCACTGGCTGAACCCGCATTGGCGTGGCCATCCCCGCGGCATCGACAGCCCAGGGAGGCTCGCCCAATGCCATGTTCTGGTGCCGGATCTCCGCAGCCTCGGCACCGATTTCGGCTGGCTGAAATACCCCATGCTGAACAAGCTCAGCCGCCTCGCGGTGATCGCAGACCTCAAGACCGGGGACCTGGCCGTGCTCGGCCTGGAGCAGGATGGCCGGAGCGCGAAGCCGGCAACCGAATGCTTCAAGATCAATGTCTTGCAGAAGAACATCGCTGTCACGGCTTAGACACGGCCAGCCTTGCGCCGTCATGCGACCGTCATCTGCCGAAATCTCGAACAATCAATATCTTATGTCCCAGTGCCCAGATTGCGGCTAGATTGGGGCGACCGGATTTGGGCCCGGACGATCCGTCGGAAGCGACTGATCCGCCGCTGGAATTGCCCGGGAATCGCCCCTGAATCGCCCCGGAATCACATTGACAGCGGGACTTCGCTCCGTATATTCCCGGCTCCGGTTCGGGTCGCCCCGGGAAACGGGTTGGCGACCCATGTTTTATGCGCATTCGGCCGGCCCCGGCGTGGTTTGACCATGGGGGCGCCGGGCGCCTTTAAGGACGCAGAGTCATGTATGCGGTGATCAAGACCGGCGGCAAGCAATACAAGGTCGCCAAGAACGACGTCATCCTGGTCGAGAAGCTCGAGGGCGAGGCGGGTGCCGCCATCTCCCTCACCGAGGTGCTGATGATCGGCGACGGCGCCAACATCACCGTCGGCCAGCCGACCGTGAAGGGCGCCAGCGTGGCCGCCGAGGTGGTCGAGCAGGCCAAGGCCGACAAGGTCATCATCTTCAAGAAGAACCGCCGGCACAATTATCGCCGGAAGCGCGGCCACCGCCAGAAGCTGACCGCGCTCAAGATCGTCGACATCAAGGCCGCCTGAGCTTAGACGCCGGGCCAGCAGGAGTACGAAGTCATGGCACATAAGAAAGCAGGCGGCAGCTCGCGCAACGGCCGCGATTCCGCCGGCCAGCGCCTGGGGGTGAAGAAGTTCGGCGACCAGATCGTGGTCGCGGGCAACGTGCTCGTCCGCCAGCGCGGCACCAAGTTCCACCCCGGCGCCAATGTCGGCATCGGCAAGGACCACACCCTGTTCGCCAAGGCGAACGGCAAGGTCGCGTT
>DATKMF010000247.1:0-2281 GCA_035542015.1 Candidatus Cybelea sp. | reverse complement strand
CGCACCGTTCGCCTCTCCCCGTTGGGGGCCTTCACGAGGAGATGGTTAGGGCGAGGGGGCTCTTCCACGAGCTAAGCTGCCTTAGGGTGGGCAAAGGCGCCCTCGCGCCGTGCCCACCATTGTTGTCCCGATGCGGAGGCGTGGTGGGCACGCTTCGCTTTGCCCACCCTACGACTGCGCTTCGCCAGCTCGCGAGCTTGCTTCCGCTCCCCCTCCTTCACGGGACGCCGTTGGGGAGAGGTGAAGGCTCGGACCGCATTCGGGCGACAAACATGGTTAACCAAAGGTTGAGAGAGCACCGCAAAACGTTTGCCTTGCTCTTATGTCTTTGTTGAGCCCATTCGTTTCCGCTTACTCAACCAATATTAAACGCTTTGCGGTGAAGCTGGCCACATTCCCAGTTGGCGCGTCGAGGTCGCGCGCCGTTGCGTGCGAAGGCCGGTTTCATGGATGATCTGTTGCGGGAGTTTTTGACGGAGACCAGCGAGAGCCTGGACACCGTGGACAATCAGCTGGTGAAGTTCGAGCAGGAGCCGAACAACGCCAAGATCCTGGATAACATCTTCCGGCTGGTCCATACCATCAAGGGGACCTGCGGCTTTCTCGGATTGCCGCGGCTGGAAGCGCTGGCCCATGCCGGCGAGACCTTGATGGGCAAGTTCCGCGACGGCATGCCGGTGCGCGCCGCGGCGGTGACGGTGATCCTGTCCTCGATCGACCGGATCAAGGAGATCCTCGCCGGCCTCGAGGCGACCGAGGCCGAGCCGGAAGGCAACGACCGCGACCTGATCGACCAGCTGGAAGCGATGGTGGAGCAGGGCATGGCGGCGATGTCAGGCTCGGCTTCGTCGATGCCGACGGCAGGCCATGCTGCGCCGGCCGAGGTCGAGTCCGCCCCGCCGCTTGCGCCCGAAGCGGAGCCTGCGCCCGCGGCCAAGATCACCGAGGGCTCGCTGGTGGCGCAGACGCTGGAGCGGCCGCTGCGTCCGGGCGAGGTGTCGCTGGACGAGTTGGAGCGCGCCTTCCGCGAGACCGCGATCGAGGCGCCGCCAGCTGCGGCAGTCGCCGAGGCCAAGGCTGCCGAAGCAAAGGCTGCGGAAGCAAAGGCTCCCGAGGCCAAAAAAGACGCGAGCAAGGACGCTGGCAAGAAAGAGGCAAAGCCCGCCCGCAAGGCGGCCGCGAGCACCGGCGACGACACGGGCGAAGGCGACCGCATCGCCAACCAGTCGATCCGCGTCAATGTCGACACCCTCGAGCACCTGATGACCATGGTCTCGGAGCTGGTGCTGACCCGCAACCAGCTGCTGGAGATCTCCCGCCGCAACGAGGACACCGAGTTCAAGGTGCCGCTGCAGCGGCTCTCCAACGTTACCGCCGAGCTGCAGGAGGGCGTCATGAAGACGCGCATGCAGCCGATCGGCAATGCCTGGCAGAAGCTGCCGCGCATCGTGCGCGACCTCTCGGGCGAACTCGGCAAGCAGATCGAGCTGGAGATGCACGGCGCGGACACCGAGCTCGACCGCCAGGTGCTCGACCTGATCAAGGACCCGCTCACCCACATGGTGCGCAACTCCGCCGACCATGGCCTGGAGACCCCGGCCGAGCGCATCGCGAGCGGCAAGCCGGAGATCGGCACCATTCGTCTCTCCGCCTATCACGAGGGCGGCCACATCATCATCTGCATCGCCGACAATGGCCGCGGCCTGAACACCGAGCGGATCAAGGCCAAGGCGCTCCAGAACAACCTCGTCACCGAGGCTGAGCTGGAGAAGATGACCGAGGCCCAGATCCACAAGTTCATCTTCGCCCCGGGCTTCTCCACCGCCGCCGCCATCACCTCGGTCTCCGGCCGCGGCGTCGGCATGGACGTGGTGCGCACCAATATCGACCAGATCGGCGGCACCATCGACATCAAGTCGGTCGCGGGCGAGGGCACCTCGGTCACCATCAAGATCCCGCTGACCTTGGCGATCGTCTCGGCGCTGATCGTGGAAGCCGGCGGCGACCGCTTCGCGATCCCGCAGCTGGCCGTGGTCGAGCTGGTGCGCGCGCGCGCCAACTCCGAGCATCGCATCGAGCGCATCAAGGACACCGCTGTCTTGCGCCTGCGCAACAAGCTGCTGCCGCTGATGCACTTGAAGAAGCTCTTGAGGATCGACGACGGCTCCTCGTCGGATCCCGAGAACGGCTTCATCGTGGTGACGCAGGTCGGCAGCCAGACCTTCGGCATCGTGGTCGACGGCGTGTTCCACACCGAGGAAATCGTGGTCAAGCCGATGTC
>DATKMF010000246.1:0-17710 GCA_035542015.1 Candidatus Cybelea sp. | reverse complement strand
GTCGGCATCTCGAAGCCGGCGATCAGGCGCAGAAGCGTCGTCTTGCCGCAGCCCGAAGGGCCGAGCAGGGTGAAGAACTCGTTCTGGCCGATGGTGACGGAGACGTCGTCGAGGGCGACGACCGTGTCCTGACCGACACCGAAAGCTTTGGTAACGTTCCTGGCCTCGACCGCGGCTAGACCGGCCAACTCCCCCATCCTCGACCGCATGCTGGACGCGGCACCGCCCTGTTCCTGAAAATACCCAAGCTTTATTTCACTGGGTTTGCCGCACTTTAGGCCAAGTTCGATTGGCGTGAAAGCGCAAGTTGGGCATGTCGACTGTGGTCCGATATGGGCCGCATGACTGGCATGCAGAGCGGCCGGTGGCAGCTTGGCTTCGGCCGGCATAATGTGGCGCTGGCCGGATCACCCCGGCCCTTCCCCAGCGAGACCACTTTGGTTCAGACCGCGACCACTTCCAGGCCCCGCTCCCGCACCGCGGATGGGCCGGGGAGCACGGCGCGTAACAGCGCCCTGTTCGGCATTCTTTACGCGAATATCGCCGTCTTCACCTTCACCATGATGGACGCCATCATCAAGGGGATCTCCAACACCTTCCCGACCGGCGAGATCATCTTCTTCCGCAACATCTTCGCCTTCGTCCCGCTGCTGATCTACGCCTTCTGGCGCGATGGCGGGATCTCTTTGCGAACGAGCCGGCCCTGGGGCCATGTGATGCGCGGTGTCTCGGGCGTCGTCTCGATGTACTGCTTCTTCCGCTCCTATCTGGAGATGCATCTCTCCGACGCCATCGCGCTCGGCCTCTCCGGTCCGATCTTCATCACCGTGCTTTCGGTGCCGGTTCTCGGCGAGCAGGTCGGCTGGCGCCGCTGGTCGGCGGTGATCGTCGGCTTTCTCGGCGTCCTGGTGATGACTCGTCCTGGTTCGACGCTGTTCGATTGGAACGCCGGCTGGCCGCTCGCGGCGGCGATCCTCTACGCCATCGCCATGATGTCGATCCGCAAGCTCGGCGCGACCGAGCCTTCGACCACGATCGTGTTTCACTTTACGGCGTTCGCTGCACTCGCCTCGCTGCTCACGATTCCCTGGGGCATGTTCGAGCCGCGCTATGCCTGGGTCCTGCCGAACGATCTGGGCGATCTCGCCCTGGTCGCCGTCATCGGCGTGCTCGGGGGGATCGCGCAGATCGTGCTGACCAAGGCCTATCAGCGCGCCCGCGCCGCGGTCGTGGCGCCGTTCGACTACACGGCGCTGGTCTACGGCTTGCTCTTAGGCTGGATCTTCTTCCACGAAGTGCCGGACGCCTATCTCATCGTCGGCGGCCTGATCGTGGTCGCCAGCGGCATCTACATCATCCACCGCGAGACCGCGGTCGCCCGCGCCCAGCACCGCTTCGCCCCGATCCCGCCGCTGCCGACCAACGAGTAGCTTTATTTGACGGCTCAATCCTACCGCCGCCCCAACCGCGCCTCGATCGCGTCCCAGATCTTCGCTTCCAACTTCACGCCGTCGAAGCGATTGATCTCCTGCAGGCCGGTGGGCGAGGTGACGTTGATTTCGGTGAGATAATCGCCGATCACGTCGATGCCGACGAAGATCAGGCCGCGCCGCTTCAGCTCCGGCCCGATCGCGGCGCAGATCTGATGTTCTCTTGCGGTCAGCGCCGACCGCACCGGCTTGCCGCCGGCATGCATGTTGGAGCGGGCCTCGCCGGCCTGCGGGATGCGGTTGATGGCGCCGGCCGGCTCGCCATCGATCAGGATGATGCGCTTGTCGCCCTGGCGCACCTCCGGGAGATAGCGCTGCACGATGACGGGCTCGCGGTAGAGCTGGGTGAAGAGCTCCAGAAGAGAGCCCAGGTTCTCGTCACCGGGCGTGATGTGGAAGACGCCGGCGCCGCCGTTGCCGTAGAGCGGCTTCACGATGATGTCCTTGTGCTCGGCGCGGAAGGCGAGGATCTCGTCCTTGTCCGAGGTGATCAGCGTCGGCGGCATCAAGCCTTCGAACTTGGCGACGAACAGCTTCTCCGGCGCGTTGCGCACCTCGACGGGATCGTTCACCACCAAGGTCGCGGGATGGACATGCTCCAGGATGTGGGTCGCGGTGATATAGGCCATGTCGAAGGGCGGGTCCTGGCGCATCAACACCACGTCCGCCTTGGCGAGGTCGAATACTTCCGGCGCGCCGAGCGTGAAATGGTTGCCGCGCTCGCGCCGCAGTTCCACCGGATGGGCGCGCGCGGTGACGCGGCCGTCGCGCAGCGTCAGGCGGCTCGGCTGGTAGTAATGGAGCTTGTGCCCGCGGGCCTGCGCCTCGAGGCCGAGCACGAAGGTCGAATCGCCGTCGATGTTGACGCGCTCGATCGGGTCCATCTGGACGGCAACGATCAGGGACATGGGATTCTCCCAGCGATGGAGGCGCGGCTCAGTTGATCTGCTGGCCGAGGTCCTGGATCAGGCGGGCGACGTGGTGGCGCTGGCTGTCGTTGTCCGAAATCTCGAGGAAGCGCTCCAGCGACGCCCGTGCCGCGTTAAGGTTGCCGATCCGCGCGTGGATCAGGCCGGCCTCGCGATAGAGCGGCGCATGGCGCGGCGCGATCAGCAGCATGCGGTCGAGGACCGCCGCGGCCTTCTCGAGCTCGCCCTCCTGGATCAGCCGGATCTTCAGGTTGTTCTCCAGCCGCAGCAGGATGTCGCGGTTGCCGACCGGGGCGTAGTGCTCGGGCTGGAGCTCCGCCTTCTCGCCGGCCGCGGCCTTCAGCTTGCGGCGGAGATCGGCGGGCTCGCAAGCCTCGCCGCCGGCGAAGGGATCGAGGATGATGGCGCGCCCGTCGTGGATCATGCGCACCACGAAATGGCCGGGGAAGTTGACGCCCTCGATCGACCAACCTTGCGCGCGCGCTGCGTGGATGTAGATGATGGCGAGCGCCACCGGCAGGCCCTTCCGCCGGTCGATCACCCGCATCAGGTTGGCGTTCTGCAGGTCGTCATAGGTGAGGCGATCGCCCTGATAGCCGAAATCGCCGGCCACCACATGGGCGAGTGCCTCGGCGCGGGCGCAAAGTCCTTCGGCGCCCTCAGCGCGGCAGGGCGCGTTGTCGGAGGAGATGCGCAGCTTGGCGACGATCGCCCCGAGATGTTCGCGATAGGTGTCGGGTGCCACGCGCTGCCGGTCGAGCGCCGCCAGCGCCAGCCCCGCCTCGGCAAGATCGATCGCCGGATCTTCGCGCTGGCCGATATCCGCGAGCACCTGGCGCGGATCCCAGCTTCGGGTCGCCATTTCGGTCATCGCGCGCTCCGCGGCGCCGGGACGGCCGACGCGCTGGTCTGCTGCACGCTCGGCTGGGTCGGAGGCGTCGCGACGTAGGGGTTGGCGATGACGGGGGGTGTCGCAGGGATCGGAGGCAAGGGATCGGTTCTCACGCGCACATGGCTCACCACCGCCCGGACATAGGGAACGTCGCGCACATGGTCAATCACGCGCTGCAGCTCCGCCTGGCTCCGGGCGACGCCCATCAGATACACCGTCGAGCGGATGCAATCCACGCTGTAATTGATGGCCCGGATGTCGCGGTCGAGCAGCAGCTTAAGGTTGATCTCCTGCACCAGGAAGATGTCCTCGGAATAGTCGCCGAAATCGCGGCTGCGGCCGACCTTCACGTTGTTGACCACCTCCCGGACCCCATCCACCTCCCAGGCGATCCGGGTCGCCTCCACCCGGTCCTCCGGCCGCTGCACGAACCCGGTCAGCAGCACCCGCCCTTCCTGGACCTGCAGGTTCACGTTGCGGAACAGCTTGGCGTCCTGGTTGAGGAGCCGGCCGTTGATATCGACCCAGATCGCGTCGTCGCGGACCGCATTGCCGAGCCCGCGTTCCTCCATCGCCATGTTGGTGACGGTGGCGCCGGCCCCGATAGCCATCCCGACCGGCGAGCAGCCGGCGAGCAGGATCAACGATGCGGAAAGGCAAAAGGCAACCGCAATCGCCCGGGCCTGGGTCGGGTCCGGCGGGTGAGACCAGGACCGAGAGCGGGACCGCGGCGATCCGATCCGGGATCGCTGGATCGTCCCCGCGACTCGGGCCATAGGCGCCATGCCGGAATCATGCCCAAGGCGATTCCGGCCGCCAAGCGTCTTTCATGTGAATGGGCCGCCCCATGCGGCCGAAGGTGACGAGATCGAAGCGCAAAGTGAGCCCGATCACCCTCGGATGCTGTGCGATATAGAGCTCAGCCGCGCGGGCGAGGCGGCGGATCTGCGTCGGGGTCAAGGCCAAGGTCGCGGCATCGTGATCGATCCGCTGCTTCACCTCGACGATGGCGAGGGTCGTCCCGCGCCGGGCGATCAAGTCGATCTCCCCGACGACCGAGCGCCAGTTGATGGCCAGCACGCGATAGCCCTTGAGCCGCAGCCACCAGGCGGCGCGGCGCTCGGCGCCGTGACCGCGATGGAAGGCCTGGCGCCCCGACTCCGTCCGTCCCGGTCTTGGCTTGCGCGCGCTCATCGTTCGGTGCGGCGACCGGCCAACGCCAGGGCGCGGGCATAGACCTCGCGCCGCGGCCGGCCGCTGGCGGTGGCGACTGTCGCCGCCGCTTCCTTCGTGCTCATCTCGCGCAACGCATCCGTCAAGGCGGTGTCGAGATCGAAGGCCGCCTCCTGCTCGGTCGGCGGCGCGATCACCAGGACGATCTCGCCTTTCGGCGGACCGCTGTCACCATAGTGTCGCGCCAGTGACTCGAGCGTGCCACGACGCACCTCCTCATGCAGCTTGGTGATCTCGCGGACGACCGCAGCTTCGCGACCGCCGAGCACCGCATAACAAGCCTCCAGCGAATCTGCGAGCCGTGGTCCGGTCTCGAACAACAGCAATGTTGCCGGGACCGATTTCAGCTCTTGGAGTGCCGTGCGTCGCGCGCCGTCTTTCGCCGGCAGGAAGCCGGCGAAGAGAAACCGGTCGCTGGGCAGGCCGGAGAGCACGAGAGCCGCGAGCGGCGCCGACGGCCCGGGGATCACGGTCACCGCGATCCCGCTCTCGCTCGCCTGGCGCACCAGCTTGTAGCCGGGGTCGGAGATGAGCGGCGTTCCGGCATCCGAGACGAGCGCGATCTTTTCACCCGAGCGCAGCCGCTCGATCAATTTCGGCCGCATCTCGGCGGCATTGTGGTCGTGATAGGGCAGCGTCGATCGCCGAATCCCGAAATGCGCAAGCAGCTTGCCGGTGACGCGGGTGTCCTCGCAGGCGATCAGGTCGGCCGCGCGCAACGTCTCCAGCGCCCGCGCGCTGATGTCGCCGAGATTGCCGATCGGCGTCGCCACGATGCTGAGAAGGCCATCCCCCGGATGAGCCCCCCGGCGTTTACTTCCCGGGCCGCTCTCGCTAGGCTCGGCCATCATCGGCCTTCACGGCATCAATTGGGAAATTCCGCATGGTTTCGAGGCTCCGCCCGCTGCAGCTCATCCTCGCCGCATGCGGCCTGATGCTGGCGGGTTGCGCTCCCAACGTAGCGCCGCCGAAAGCGCCGAGCCAGCCGCAAGCGCAGGCCCCGACCACCGTGACGCCGCCGCCCTCGAACGCGCTGACCCAGCCTGCGCCGTCGCTGGAATCGAAGGTGGCGCTGCTGCTGCCGCTCTCCGGGCAGAACGGCGGCGTCGGTCGCTCGCTGATGCAGGCGGCGGAGATGGGTGTGTTCGATTCCGCCGGCGACGACTTCTCCCTGGTGGTGCGCGACAGCGCCGCCGCCGGCGGTCCCGGCGATGCGGTCCGCAGCGCGCTCGGCGAAGGATCGCGCATGGTCCTCGGCCCGGTCTTCGCCACGGAGATTCCGGGCGCCGCGCAGGCGGCGGCCCAGTCGGCCAGCGGGCAAGTCCCGATGGTCAGCTTCTCCAACGACCGCACGGCCGCACGCCCCGGTGTCTTCGTGCTGGGGATCGCGCCCCAGGCCCAGGTCGAGCGCGTGGTGGCCTTCGCCGCCAGCCAGCAGGTGAAGCGCTTCGCCATCCTATTTCCCACCTCGCCTTACGGCACCGTGGTGCGGGACGCCTATCGCGACGCGGTCACTCAGGCCGGCGGGCAGCTCGTGCTGTCGCAGAGCTACGATCCCAACGCCACCGACTTCATCTCGACCATGCAGGCGCTGTCGGAGGGCTACAAGGGCGGCGGGTTCGATGCACTCATGATCCCGGAAGGCGGGCAGAAGCTGCGCACCATCGTCGGCATGCTGCCGGGCTACGACATCCCCGTCGCCGCCCCTGGCGGCGGGCCGGTCCCGGCCGGCGCGGTCCGGCTCCTCGGCACCAGCCTGTGGAACGATCCGAGCCTCGCCGGCGAGCCGCAGCTCGCCGGTGCCTGGTTCGCCACCACGCCGCCCGACCGCTGGTCGAGCTTCGCCGATCGCTACCAGCAGATCTACGGCACGGCGCCCGATCCCCGCGCCGGCGTGGTCTACGATGCGGTGACGCTGGCGGTGGCGCTCTCCAAGGCGAAGCCGGGTGGCGATTTCAGCATGGCGCGGCTCACCGATCCCTCGGGCTTCGCCGGCGTCACCGGCCTCTTCCGCCTGAACGCCGACGGCACCAGCACACGCGGCCTTTCGGTGCTGGAGCTCGGTCCCGACGGAATCCGGGTGCGCGATCCGGCGCCAAGCACGTTCCAGGCAGCGCTCAACTGATCGAACCGACCGCGCTGCTGCAGCGACCAACCCCGCGAACCTTGCTTCGGAGCCTTGCCATCATGAGAATCCGTCTCGTCCTCGCGGCGCTCGCCGCGGCCGCTGTCCTTCAGTCTTCTGCGGCGCAGGCCGATTGTTCCGCCAGCAAGAACGATTTCGAGGACGTCTATTGCGGCGCCAAGAACTTCATCGACGCCGACGGCGATCTCAATGCCGCCTACAAGGCACTGGTCGAGAAGCTCGATGCCGGCGGCAAGTCGGTCTTGAAAAAGAGCCAGGTCACCTGGATGAAGTCGCGCAACGACCAGTGCGGCAAGACCGACAGCGACGGCTATTATGTCGACCTCGACTGCGCGGTCGAGACCACCCGCAACCGCGCCCAGTTCCTGAAGGACCGCACCGCCGAATGCGATGCCGGCAAGTGCGACCTCGATAGGATGGCCGAGGTCCAGTAAGCCTCAAGCCAGCAGCGCGCCGAGCACGGCGTCGAGCCGCGCACGGCCGGCCGGCGTCGCGGTCAATCGATCTTCTGAAAGAGTGAGGAAGCCGCCCTCGATCAGCCGGCGCAGCCGCACCGGATCGAGCGCCGCTTCGGTGGTCATCCCCGTCTCGCTGCGAAATCGCGAAGCGGGGATGCCTTCCGCAAGGCGGAGCCCCATCATCACCATCTCGCTCAGCCGCGCGTCGGGCTCGACTTCGAGCCGCTGGCGCGTCGCATGGCCGGCGCGCTCGACGTTTTCGAGCCAGGCCTCGGGCGCGCGGTGCTGGCGCGTCGCGAGCTTGTGCCCGTCCAGCGTCAGCCGGCCATGGGCGCCGGGACCGACGCCGACGTAGTCGCCGTAGCGCCAATAGGTGAGATTGTGCCGCGACTCCTCGCCGGGCCGCGCATGATTGGAGATCTCGTAGCCGGGCAAGCCGGCCTGTTCGAGCCGCTCCGCCGTCCAGTCGAAGAGGACGGCTTGATCGTCCTCGGGCGGCAGCTGGAAGTCGCCTCGCGCGACCCGTTGCTCGAAGACCGTGCCGGGCTCGATCGTCAGCTGATAGAGCGAGAGATGGCCGCCGCTGAGCGCCAGCGCGCGCTCGAGCTCCGCCTGCCATTGCCGGAGGCTCTGGCCCGGCCGCGCATAGATGAGATCGAAGGACATCCGATCGAAGGTCGTGCCGCCGATCTCCAGTGCCCGCAATGCCTCGGCGGCGCTGTGCTTGCGGCCGAGGAACTGGAGCATCCGATCGTCCAGTGCCTGCACGCCGATCGAGACCCGGTTGACGCCGGCTTCGCGGAAGGCGCGGAACCGTCCGGCCTCGCTCGAGGTCGGGTTGGCTTCGAGCGTGATCTCGAGATCGGGTGCCGCCCGCCAATGTCCGTGCACGGCATCGATCACGGCCGCGACCGTCTCCGGATCCATCAGCGAGGGCGTGCCCCCGCCGAAGAACAGGCTGGTGACCGTGCGACCGCCGGTCTCGCCGGCGTAGTGCGCGAGTTCGGTCAGCAGCGCCTGGCGCCAGCGCTTCTGATCGATGGCGTCGCGCACATGGCTGTTGAAGTCGCAATACGGGCACTTCGCCAGGCAGAACGGCCAGTGCACATAGACGCCGAAGCCGCGGGCGTCGGTGGAATCGGAAACGCCGGAAACCATGGGGCGAGAGAAAGCAGAGCCAGCGGCGTGAAGCAAGCCGCGCGAGCGCTACTCGGCGACGCGGGGAACCGGTGCGATGCGCTGGCCGGTCGCCCAGGCGCGCTTCAGCGCGGGCCGGCCGAAATAATAGCCCTGGAGATACTGGACGCCGGCCTTCAGCAGGAACTCGGCGTCCTCCGCGTTCTCCACGAACTCGGCCACGGTTTCGAGGCCGAAGGTGGCGGCCAGCCCCATCAGGTTGCGCACGAAGAGCTGGTTGTCGATGTTGCGCGACAGGTTCAAGACGAAGGAACCGTCGATCTTCACCATATCGACGGTCAGGGCCTTCAGATGCCGGAACGAGGTGAAGCCCGCGCCGAAATCGTCGATCGCCACCTTGCAGCCAAGATCGCGCACCACATTGACGAAGCGCGCCGATTCTTCGATGTCGTGCAGCGCCGCCGTCTCGGTGATCTCGACCACCAGCCTTGGGGCCACCTGCGGTGTCGAGCGCACGGCGGAGATCAGCGCCCGCAGCCAGGATTGATCCGAGGCGGTGAGGCCCGAGATGTTGATGGCAAGAGAAGTATCGGGCGCGCTCCGGAGCTCCGAGATCGCCATGTCGAGCACATAGCGGTCGAGCGCGCGCGCCATGCCGAGCTGCTCCACCACGGGAATGAAGGCGCCGGCAGGCACGATGGCGCCCTTGTCGTCCTTCATCCGGAGCAGAGCCTCGTACTTCACCACCTCATGGGTCTCGGCGGTGACGATCGGCTGATACATGAAGAGCAGCCGATGGTCGCGCATCGCCTGCTGCACCTGCGCGCCGATATCCATCGCCTGGCGATGCACCATGCCCTGCTGCTCGGAGACGCGGTAGGTGTTGAAGCAGCTCCGCCCGTTGCGCTTGGCGTAGTTGAGTGCCAGCTCCGCCTTCGCCATCACGTCATAGGCGGTGTTGACCAGGCCCGGAAAGAGCACGCAGCCGATCGAGACACTGACTGGGATCGACTGGCCGTCGATCTGCACCGGCTCCTCGCGCACGCCGTCGATGATGCGGTCCATGGCATGGACCACCATCTCCTCGCGGCATTGCGAGAGAATGACGCCGAAGCGGTCGCCGCCGAGGCGGCCGACGACGTCGCTGGAGCGGACAAAGCGGTCCAGGCGCTGGCCGACCGCGACCAGAACGGCGTCGCCCACCTCGTAGCCGAAGGCGCTATTGATCATGGCGAGCTTGTCGATGCCGACCACCATGAAGGCGCCGGGCACATAGAAGCGCCGGGCGAAGGTCAGCGCCTGGTCGAGTTCGTCCCGCAGCCGGGTCTTGTTGAAATGGCCGGTCAGTTCGTCGTAGTTGGCGACGCGCTCCAGCCGCGCCTCGGCCTGCTTGCGCGTGGTGATGACGCGGAGCACCCCCGCCATCGAGACCGGCGTCTTCTCGCCGTCGAACACGGCGCGGCCGCGATCGTGCACCCAGACGATGCCGCCCTGGCCGTTGCGCAGGCGATACTCGCAGTCATAGTGCGCGTGGCCGGCGAAGTGGTCACTCAAGGCCTTCAGGCGGATCGGCAGATCTTCGGGATGGATCCGGTTGTTGAAGCCGTGGCCGGATTGGATCTCCAGATTCGATTCGCCGAGCAGATCCGCGACATTGCCGCCCCATTGCAGCCCGTCGTTCAGGATGTCCCAGTGATAGGTGAGATCGCCGGCGGCCCCAACCGCCCGGGCCACTGCTTCGGATTCCAGCAATGTCGCGAGGCCCTCGGTCTCCGGAGCCTGCCGTCCCAGCGTCATCATGCCCCGGTCGTCGCCAAGTCTCGCACCCTTGTGGGAGTGTTGAGTGGGCGATGATAGGGGGCGGACTCCTAAACAAACCTTAAATGTCGGGGACCCGGTCGGATGCTGCACCCGAATTGCGCGAGCATCGTGGTAAATATCTGGTGAATAGGGACAATCCTGGCATTTGCGGGCTTGAGTTCTTGCGCCGTGGAGTGAGATATCTAAAATTCGATAGGTATTGGTTCGGCGCACCTTCTGATCGACGCACCAGAATAGAGCATGGCCGATCTCGCCCAGATCCTGCTGCCACCGCCGCCGCAGCACCTGCCGGTGCGCCGGGGCTATGAGCTCGCGCTCGGCGCCGACCCGGCGACGGCCGACGACGGTCGGGCGCGTCGCTTCCGCTTCCGCGTCTATCAGGGCGGCGAGAGCGGCAATACGAACACGAACTACGATGCCCGCCGCGCCGGCACCGCGCAGGGCGCGACCGGCAATGACGCGGTCACGCAGAGCGGCAGCGCCGCGAGTTCGAATGCCGCCAACCGCCTCACCGCCGGCATTACCTCATTCGGGAACGGCGCCTCCAGCGCCTTTCTCGCCCAATCGATCGCCCAGGAGCAGCTCGGCCAAGGGTTGCACAATCCGCCCAACGCCGCGGCCAACACGGCCTATCGAACCGCCGCCGCTGCCCTGACGCCACCGCCGAGCGCGGGGGTCAATCTCAGCGCCTAGCGAAATCAGACCGTCGTATCGATCGACCCGGGGGCCACGTCGTTCGCGGGCGCGCCGCCCTTGGCGACGCCGACCAGCGCCGGGCGGAGCAGGCGGTCGTGGATCGTATAGCCGGCCTGCAGCACCTGAACGACGGTGCCGGCGGGCTGGCCGGTATCGGGCACCTCGAACATCGCCTGATGGAGATTGCTGTCGAAGCGTTCGCCTTCGGGCCAGATGCGCTTGATCTGCTGCTTGCTGAGCGCCGCCTCGAGCTGACGCTCGGTCGCCGCGATGCCTTCATAGAGCGTCTTCAGCGCCTCGTCGCTGGCGAGCGATTCGGCGGGGATCGCCTCCAGCGCGCGCCGCAGATTGTCGGCGACGGTCAGCATCTCGCGCGCGAAATTGGTGACGGCGTATTTCTGCGCGTCGTCGCGGTCGCGCTGGGCGCGGCGCCGCGTGTTCTCGGTCTCCGCCATGGCGCGCAGCAGTTGATCCTTGAGCTGCGCCGCCTCGTCGCGCGCCGCCTGCAGCGCCGGGTCGAGATCGGTCGGGCCGCTCTCGGCCGGAGCCTGGCTGCCATTCTCGTCTGGTGTCGTATGGTCGGTCTTATCGTCGGTCATCATGGGACCGGTTCTCCATCAATCGAACTCGGGTTGCAACGGAAGAATTGGCGACGCCGGGGCATCGGATCCCGCGCGTCGATCCCGGACCCTTACCCCAGGATCCGGCCGATCACCTTGGCGGTGTAGTCGACCATCGGGATGATACGGGCATAGTTGATGCGGCTCGGCCCGATGACGCCCACGGCGCCGATCAGCCGGCGCTGGCTGTCGCGATAGGGTGAGATCACCGCCGAGCAGCCGGCGAGACCGAAGAGCTCGTTCTCGGCGCCGATGAAGATCTGCACGCCTTCCGCCAGATCGGCCGCCTCCAGCAGCTTCAGCAGCTGTTCCTTGGCCTCCAGCGCCGAGAACAGGCTGCGGAGCCGCTCCAGATCGGCGAGCTCGGTGACGTTGTCGAGCAGGTGCGATTGGCCGCGCACGATCAAAGCGCCCTGGCCGCCATCGGTGGACCAGGTGGCAAGCCCGGCCTCGACGACCTTGCGAGTCAGGCTGTCGAGCTCGGCCCGCTGGGTCTCGAGGTCGCGCACGATCTGGCTGCGTGCGGTCGCGATGGTGCGTCCGGCGAGCCGCTGGGTGAGATAGTTGGTCGCTTCGATAAGGCTCGACGGCGGCAGCCCGACCGGCACGTCGATCACCCGGTTCTCGACCATGCCGCCCTCGGTCACCAGCACGACGAGCGCGCGCCCCGGGCCGAGATGCACGAACTCGATATGCTTCAAAGGGCGCTCGGATTTCGGCGCCACCACCATGCCGGCGCAGTGCGAGAGGCCGGAGAGCATGGTAGAGGCCTGCTCCAGCACCTCGGGCATGCTCCGGCCTATGGCCTGGCATTGGCCGTCGATGGCCGCGCGCTCCGCGTCGGTCAACCCGCCCAGCTCCATCAGCCCGTCGACGAACAGCCTGAGTCCGAGCTCGGTCGGCAGGCGCCCGGCGGAGGTGTGGGGTGCGAACAGCAGGCCCAGTTCCTCGAGGTCGGCCATCACGTTGCGGATGGTCGCCGGCGAAAGCTGGCCGAGCCGGCGCGAGAGCGTGCGCGAGCCGACCGGCTCCCCGGTCTCGAAGTAGGTGTCGACGATCAGCCGGAAGATCTCGCGCGAGCGTTCCGAAAGCTCGCTCAACACCGGCCGATGCTGCGGCAGGTTGCGCGGCAAATGCTGCATCCGTTGGCCTCAGAAGATCCTTGGGAATCTAGGTATGGCGCCACAAGGCGTCAACCGGGGGCGTCAACCGGGCGCGTCGATATCGCCGAATTGTCGTTGCGGGAAGGGGCGCGCTCGTGCTCGACTGCGCCGCCTTTAGGGTGAGTCCATGCGGTTCCTGGTCTTCCAGCACATCGAGATCGAGCATCCCGGCATCTTCCGTGATTTTTTCGCGGCCGACGGCATCCAATGGGATGCGGTCGAGCTCGACGAGGGTGCGGCGATCCCGGACCTCGCCTCCTATGACGCGCTCTGGGTCATGGGCGGACCGATGGATGTCTGGGAGGAAGCCGAGCATCCCTGGCTCAAGGCCGAGAAGCAGGCGATCCGCGAATGGGTCAAGGATCGGGCCAAGCCCTATTTCGGCCTCTGCCTCGGCCATCAGCTGTTGGGCGCGGCGTTGGGCGGCCGGGTCGATAAGATGCCTCAGGCCGAGGTCGGGATCCTCGATATCCATCTGACCGAGGCCGGGCGACAGGACCCGATCTTCGAAGGCATCGCCAATCCCTTCCAGGCCCTGCAATGGCATGGCGCCGCAGTGCTCGACGCGCCGGCCGATGCGGTGATCCTCGCCAGCTCGCCGGTCTGCGCCAATCAGGCGATGCGGGTCGGCGATGCGGCCTATGGCCTGCAGTGCCACACCGAATTGACCACGCGCACGGTCGCCGAATGGGGCGACGTGCCAGCCTATGCCTGCGCCCTCGACGCGACGCTCGGCCAGGGCGCGCTCGTCAAGCTCGATGCCGAGGCGCGGGCCAAGATGCCGGATTTCGCCCGTGACTCCCGCCGGCTCTACGACAACTTCATGGCGTCTCTCCGAAAGCGGAGCTGATCCCATTCCGAAGGGTATCGAACCCAGGGAGCGGTCGAGACTGAGCCCGCTGGTGATGCTGATCGGCCTCGGTCTGGTGGCGCTCAACTTGCGGCCGGCGGTCACCAGCGTCGGGCCGCTGCTGGCCGAGATCGCCCAGTCGCTCGGCTTCGATCGCACCGATTCCGGGATTCTGACGACGCTGCCCGTGCTTTGCTTTGGCATTGTGGCGCCGCTGGCACCGGCGCTCGGCCGCCGCTACGGCGGCGAGAACGCGATCTTCGCCGCACTGATCGTGCTCGCCGGCGCCTGTGCGCTGCGGCTCATTCCATCCGCTACGGTGCTCTATCTGACCGGCGTCGTCGCCGGCATCGCGATCGGCATCATGAACGTGCTGCTGCCGGGCATCGTGAAGCGCGACTTCCCGCAGCGGGTCGGCGCCGTCACCGGCTTCTACACCATGATGCTCTGCGTCGGCGCCGCCGGCGCGGCAGCGCTCGCGCCGCAAGTGGAGCGCGTATTCGACAGCGCATGGCCGGCCGCACTCGCGATCTGGGCGGTGCTCGCCGTTGTGGCGCTTCCCGCCTGGGCGCCTATGCGCGCGCATTTTCGCTCCGCACCGCAGACCGCCGCCGCGTCGGCCGGCAATCTCTGGCGCAACGGCCTCGCCTGGCAGGTCACGATCTATCTCGGCCTCTGCTCTTCCGGCGCCTATGCCGTGTTCGGCTGGGGCGCCAAGATCCTGCAGGATCGCGGCATGGACGTGCCGACCAGCGGCTGGATGCTGGGCTTGAGCATCCTGGTCCAGGGCGTCGGCGCGCAGGTCGCGCCGTTGATCGTCTTCAGGGGTGGCGATCTTCGATTCTCGGCGCTGCTGATGCAGGCGCTCGGCCTCGCCGGGCTCATCGGCTACCTGTTCGCGCCGTTGTCGTTGATCTGGCTCTGCTCGATCCTGCTTGGCCTCGGCCAGGGCGGCGCCTTCGCCATCTCGCTCACCATGATCGCCCAGCGCGGCGGCAATCCCGAGACCGCGGCGCGCCTTTCGGGCATGAGTCAGAGCGTTGGCTACTTGATCGGCGCCGTGTTCGGCCCGCTCGCCGTGGCCTTGGTGCACGACGTCTTCGGCGGCTGGCCGCCGGTCACGGGGCTCTTCATCGCCATCACGGTCGGGGCCGCGCTCGCCGCCATCGGCGCCGGGCGGGCGCGCACCCTCGGCGCCTGAAATCCAGGTCTGAATCCATTGCCCCTCTTCGCCCAAGGGTCTAGAGAGGGCGAAGGACAGAATCGCGGTGGACCAGATCGCGGTGACCGACAGGATCAAGGCAAAGCGGAAGTCGCCGGGCGAGCGCGCCTTGCGCTGGTTGCGCAACGCGCTCGGCGACATGCTGGGCGAGACGCCGGAGCGGCGCTATGTGCGTCGCTGGATCAAGCGGATGGAAGGCGGCGCGCGGCACAGCACGCTCGGCGCCGAGGTGCGCGACGAGGCCGCCACCCGCGCCGGCGCCGAGCAGTGGCTCGCCGCGTTGAAGGCGCTCGGCCTCAAGCCCAGCCATCTCTGCATCGACTACGGCTGCGGCTCGCTCTGGGCCGGCGAGCCGGTGATCCGCTACCTGCAGCCCGGCCGCTTCATCGGCCTCGACGTCACCGACCGCTTCTACAGCGCGGGCCGTGCGCGGCTGGGGCGTTTGCTGGATGAGAAGAGCGTGCGGCTGCGCGTGATCTCGCCCAGGTTGTTGCGCGAGATGGCGGCCTTGCATCCAGACTTTATCTATTCGAGAAAGGTGCTGCCGCATGTGCCGCCCGGCGCGGCGGCGCGCTACCTCGCCAATCTCTGCGGCCTCATGGCGGAGCACACCATCGTCGTCGTGCATTGCCGCTTCGGCGAGGCGACGGCGCGCGATGCCAAGCGCCTCTGGCGTTACGCCTTCGACGACCTGCGCGCCAAGCTCCCGCCCGGCCTCACCTGTGAGCGGATCGAAGCCGGCATGCTGATTCGCCGCGGATAACGGCGCGCGTTGCGCCGGGGAGGCGCCCCGTGTAGGGTCCGCGCCGCTTTCGTCTCTCGCCACCCGAGGATCCGCATGTCGTCGTCTCTCTCCCGCCCCTCCGGCCGGGCCGCCAACCAGTTGCGCGCCGTCGAGCTCGCGGTCGATGTCAACCGCTATGCCGAGGGCTCGTGCCTGGCGAAGTTCGGCAACACCCATGTGCTCTGCACCGCGACCATCGAGGAGAAGGCGCCCTCGTTCCTGAAGGGCTCGGGCAGGGGTTGGGTGACCGCCGAATACGGCATGCTGCCGCGCTCGACCCACAGCCGCACCGACCGCGAGGCGGCGAAGGGCAGGCAGTCGGGCCGTACCCAGGAGATCCAGCGCCTGATCGGCCGGAGCTTGCGCGCCGTCACCGACATGACCGGCTTCGGCGAGCGCCAGATCCGTCTCGACTGCGACGTGCTGCAGGCAGACGGCGGCACGCGCACCGCGGCGATCACCGGCGCCTATGTGGCGCTCCATCGCTGCTTCGCCTTCATGAAGGAGATGGGCGCGGTTAAGGCGATCCCGCTCGTCGATCAGGTGGCCGCGATCTCCTGCGGCATCCACAACGGCCAATGCGTGCTCGATCTCGATTACGAGGAGGATTCCGCGGCGGAAGCCGACGCCAATTTCGTGCTCACCGGCGCGGGCGGCATCGTCGAGGTGCAGGGCACTGCGGAGAAGACCGCGTTCTCCGAGGCGCAATTCCTGGAGCTGCTCAAGCTCGCCCGCGCCGGCATCGGCGAATTGAACCGTCTGCAGAAACAGGCGCTCGGTCTCGCGTGATGCCGCGCCGCTTCACCGAGCAGAAACTGATCCTCGCCAGCCACAACAAGGGCAAGGCGAAGGAGATCGCCGAATTGCTCCGGCCCTTCGCCGTCGAGGTGCTCTCGGCCGGCGCGGTCGGCCTGCCCGAACCCGAGGAGACCGAGGACAGCTTCATCGGCAATGCCAAGCTGAAGGCACTGGCGGCCACCAAAGCCGTGAAGTTGCCGGCGCTGGCCGACGATTCCGGCCTCTGCGTCGACGCGCTCGATGGCGCGCCCGGCATCTACTCCGCGCGCTGGGCCGGGCCGGCGAAGGACTTCTACGCGGCGATGGACCGCGTCCTCAAAGGCATCGACGGCAAGCCGCGCGGCGCCCATTTCGTGGCGGCGCTGGCGCTCGCCTGGCCCGACGGCCATTGCGACGTCTTCGAAGGCAAGGTCTTCGGCACGCTGGTCGATGCGCCGCGCGGAACCCGCGGCTTCGGCTACGACCCGATCTTCAAACCCGAGGGCTATGCCATCACCTTCGGCGAGATGGACCCCGACGAGAAACACCGCATCAGCCATCGCGCCGTCGCCTTCCGCCAGTTGGTCGCGGGGTGTTTCAGTCTCCGTTAAGCTTCGTTGACGGCCGTATCCTCGACAACCCACCGGGGATTTGACAGAGTCCCGAGGTTGGGTTCGGCGCGAGACATCGTCAGGGGAAAGCTTTGGCTGCGAGCGTCAACGAGTCCTTGTTGGACGAAAAACTGGCGGCGCTCGAGAAGGCCCGGGCGTGGAGCCCGCGGCTGATCTCGCGGCTGGAGACCCATATCCGCACGGCGGATGACCGGGCGCTCTTCCGCATCAATCCATTCACCTTCGCCAAGGAACGCAACATCCCCGAGGGCGAGGCGATCGATCTCTTTCTCCACGCGGCCGCGCAGGGCCTGTTCTCCATGGATTGGGCGCTGTTCTGCCCGCAATGTTGCTGCGTGGTCGAGAGCTTCCGCACCCTGAAGGGCGTGCATAAGCACTATCACTGCGCCTTCTGCCAGGCGGGCTACGACACGGCGCTGGACGAGTACATCGCCATCACCTTCACCATCAGCCCGAACATCCGCGAGATCGCCCATCACCATCCCGAGCGACTCTCCGCCTGGGACAATCTCTTCGAGGTGCACAACACGCGCGACGGCGTGCTGCCGGACGGGACCCCGCTGGTGGACGTCAAGGCGCATGCGACGCGGCTGGCGACCTATCTCCCGCCGGGCGAGGAGACGGCAGTCGAGCTCGACATCGACGGGGGCACCGTTCTCGGCGCCTCGACGGACAGCCTCTCGGCTTTCTTGGTTCCTATCGTCGGCGAACGCGCGACCGACCCCCAGGTCATTCCGATCGCCTATGGGGAGGAGGTGCGAACGCATGCGATCCGGGAGGCGCGGCCCGGCAAGTTCGTCTTCACGCTCAAGAATCCGACGCCGGAGCGGGGCCTGTTGATGATCTGCGTCCTGCCGCCC
>DATKMF010000245.1:0-7310 GCA_035542015.1 Candidatus Cybelea sp. | reverse complement strand
CACAGCGTGGCGAATTCGACGCGCCGCGGGGCGGCGTTCAGGGTGACGCCATTGACTTCGGCGTGGTGCCGCCGAAGGCGATGCCGCGGCCAGCAACACGGCTGACGGCATCGGCTCGATGCTCGAGCGTGCCAGGATGGGTGTCTGGCACCGAATGAGTCGCCTTCACCTCCAGCGCTACCTTGATGAGATCGGTTTCCGCTGGAGCTGTCGGCTTAAACGCGAATTCGTCAGCAAGTCAGGCCGTAGGCGCCGCATCATCACGACCATTCCTCTCCCAGACATGCTTTCGAGGCTGTTGTATCCGGCGACCAGCCGCCAGGTCCGGCGCACCCAGAACTATGGGTTCAGCATCCTGCCGAGCAGTCTGTCGGTGCTGTCAGCTGGTCTGCTATCGGGCATACAGCCGACTCACGGCGACCAGGCCCCACGCGGCAGCCATTGACCACTATCGGAAGTTCGGCCGGATAGACTTCTTCAAACTTGTCAATACAATCGCTTTCGCCGAGTTTTAAGAGCCAGCGGTCAAGCAGGGGCGAGGCTGTGGAACTGGTCATTGGTCGGCTGCCACTCCCCAGAGTGAAAGAGGCAGTTGCGCTGCTGACGCGGGCATTCATGCCCGACCCGATCTTCTCGTATTACTTTCCTGAAGCCAACCGGCGCGCCGAGGTGTTCCGGGCCTTTTTTAACGATGTGGTGCGTGCGCACATCAGGTTTGGGCACGTCTATGCGGCCATGATGGATGAGAAGATTGTGGCGGCGGCGGTCTGGCGGCCACCAGACGCTGGACAGTCGACCGCCAGGGACCTCAGGCGCCAAATGCTGACTGAAAACCGGGTACGCGCGATCGACCCGAAAGCTGCGGTCGCCCTATTCGAAGGCTTCGCTGGGCTCGAATCCGGGCATCCTTCCGAGCCGCATTGGTACCTTTTCTTCACCGGTGTTGAGCCCGAGATGCAAGGTAGCGGCATTGGGTCTCGCCTGCTTGCCCCGGTATTGGAGAACGCCGACCGGTCGCGCGCGCCATGCTATTTGGAAACGCCCTTTCCGCGAACCCATGACTTCTATCGTCGGCTTGGCTTCGCAATCGCCGTGGAGGGGCATCCGTTTGCGGGGGCGCCCACGCTCTGGGCAATGACTCGGGCACCGAAATGAGTCAAAACTGATGTATTAGGGCCGAAATCTATTTGTTCAAGCGCTGGTCCGCTTCTGGCAGATTTTATTGCAGAAGTCGCATGGGGAAGCCTTTGACGAACCAATGGAATCAGAACTACGGATGCAGCGAATCGGGATTGCGATCCTGCAGCCTTCGGCGATTCAATCTTGCGCGCCAAGACCTCCAAAATACTTTTGCAACAGTATCGGCACTTCTCGGAAGTGCCACTCCGTCTGTTTTCCGTCGGCTAAGAGTCCCAAATTCGACATCCACGAAACCGAGCGCCCGGATGAGACGCCTCATTCGACCATAAATAGCCTGCGCTCGGCAGTACCTTTGTTTCGTGTGTAATGGCGTTTGAGATTGCGCGCAGCACGACAGCCAGCGCACCAACCGTCACATCCGCTCCAACATGAGCTTGGCGGCAGCGAGGTCTTCGATCGCGGTGCCGACGCTCTTGAAGAGGGTGATTTCCTCCGGGCGGGTGCGGCCTCTGTGCTTGCCCTTGCAGAGGCCGATGAGGTCGGCGGCGATGTCTGATTCCTTGATCACGCCGGCGTTCAACGGCTGGACCAGGTCGCCGCCCTCGTGCAGGGCGCCTTCGCGGGTGTCGCAGAAGAGCGTGGCGCGTTTGACCGCTTCGTCGTCCGACTCACGCAGCGTGGGCAGATAGGCGCCGACCAGGTCGAGATGAGCGCCGGGCTTCAGCCATTGGCCGCGGATCAGCGGCTCCGAAGAAAGCGTGGCGCAGGAGATGATGTCGGCGCCGCGCGCAGCGGCTTCGAGATCTCCCGCATGCTCGACGGCGATGCCGGCTTGACGGCATTCGGCGATCTTGGCCTCCACCTGATCCGGCTTGCGCGCCCAGAGCAGCGTGCGCGCGATCGGCCGCGACGCACGATGGGCCTCGATCAGCGGCCGCGCCAGCGCGCCGGCGCCGACCATGAGATGCACCGAGGCATCGGGTTTCGCGCAGAAGCTGGCGGCGAGGGCCGAGGCGGCGGCGGTGCGGCGCACGGTGAGGGTCTTGCCCTCCATCAGCGCCTTGGGCGCGCCGGTGGCGCCGTCGAGCAGGAGATAGATGCCCTGCACGGCGGGCAGATGGCGGGCGCCGTTGCCGGGCGTGATGGTGACGATCTTGATGCCGACCGATTTGCCGCTTTCCCAGGCCGGCATCAGCAGCAGGACCTGGTCGTCCTCGCCCGGGATCGGGATCGGATGATGATGGCGTTGCGGTACGGTCCAATCCGCAGCGAAGGCTTCGCGGAGTGCGGCGATCAGGGATCGATAGTCGAGCTTCGCGTCGAGCGTTTCGCTCGAGAGGAAGGGGATGGATTCGGTCATGTGTGCCCCGGCGGTGATGCCGCACGGTAGCGGGGAATGAGGCAGAGTTAAACCGGGCTGGTCTTCTTTACCCGGTCGTCATGGTCCGCGTCGGCGGACCATACGATTCAAGAAAGCCGTTAGGAGAAGCAGCCGGCAGCGTGTCGGCATGAGGTCCCCGGGTCTAGCCCGGGGATGACGACTTCGGAGCGGGGATGACGAGCGCGACGCGCTCGTCACCAGGCGTCTTCGAAGTCGAAGGCGACGGCGGCGACGACGGGGCCGTAGTCGGCGAGGTTGGCGATGATGGCGCAGCCGTTGGGGTTCTGGGCCTTCGCCTTGTCGTCGAGCTGGATTGGCAGCGTGGCCGCGTGGCCGTTCCAGACCGCGACCTTCTGCAGCGAGCGCACGGTGTTGAAGCTGTCGAGCTGGCGCCCGACATTCTCGCCGCGATTGACCGCCGCCTGGTCCTTGTACTGGTAGGTCACCAGCCAGATGGTGGCCGGCACCGGCAGCGGCGCCTCCGGGAGCTCGAGCACGACCTCGCCGGTCTTCGCGTCACGCGCGACCTCGATCGGATACATGCGCTGGCGCGCCTTCGCCTCGCGGATGCGCTGCTCGATGATGGCGCGATCGGCACCCTGGGCATCGACGGCGCCGGCCACCACGACCTGCGGCGTGTAGACCATGTGCTGGCCGAGGGTCATCGCATAGGCGCGCTGACGCCCGACATAAGCCGGATCGGCGAACGGATCCTTCCAGCCGATATAGTCCCAGTAGTCCACATGGAAGGAGAGCGGCAGCACGTCCTTCCGCCGGGCGAGCTGACCGATATAGCTGTCGGCCGGCGGACAGGAGCTGCAGCCCTGGGAGGTGAAGAGCTCGACCACCACGGGCCGCGATTCCGTCTCCGGGCGAATCAGCTGGCGCTCGGGCGCCGGTGCCGCGAGGCCGACCGGTGGCGCCGGCATGCTGGCGGCCGGAACGGTGCCGGCCTGCACCGGCTCATAGCCCGGCGGCGGCGCGGGCGTGGCGCCGACGGTGGGGACGCTCGGTTGCATGCCCGGCTGCATACCCTGGGACTCCGGCGCCACCATGGGCAGCGGCGCGGGATTGCCCCCACCGGCCTGCTGGGCAAACGCCGGCGCTGAGGCCCCGATCGACGCGAAGGCACAAAGCAACACAGCGCCGAGGCCCAGTCGGCCGAGCGCTCGATGGAAGCGTGATGGTTTCATGTCCAGTCGAACGTAAATCCGTGACCGAAGCCGTCGCCAATCACGTTCGGGTGACGGGCCAAGGCCTTGGCGCGCTTGGGTTTCCGCGGCGGCGCGGACTGGAGCGTTTCTAAAAGTCGCTGACCCTGCCATTGCGCTCCCAATCGCCATACCGCGTCGGCTCCGGCCCCGCCGGGCCACCAATCTCTTTCGGCCACTCTTTCAACGGGGCGGGTGCCGGTTTCCGGACCGAATCTGCGCCGGCCGAAGTTAAGGCATCGGAAACGGCCGGCCTGCTCACGGGCTTGTCATCAGGATTGGGCATCGGGTTGGGCATGGGGGAGGCTAGGCGCGAAGCGCCGCGGCCGCAAGCCGGCGGATCCCGGCACCAAGTGCCGGGATGACGGGCTCCAATGGGCTATAAGAGCGCCATGAAAGCCAATCTTGAACAGCGGCCGGTTTCGGCACGTGGCGTGGCGCTGGAGATCCTGGCGCGGGTGCTGCGCGAGCGGCGGACGCTGGAGGAGGCGTTCGAGAAGCATCCCTCGGTGATGCGGCTGGAGCCGCGGGACCGGCAGTTCGTGCGGGCGCTGCTGCTGGCGACCCTGCGGCATCTGGGGCGCATCGACCGCATCCTGGCGCTCTGCCTCGAGCATCCGCTGCCGGAGCGCGCCAGCGTGGCGCAGGACGTGCTGCGCCTGGGGGCGGCCCAGCTGCTGGTGCTCGGCACGCCGGCCCATGCGGCGGTCGATAGCGCGGTGGCGCTGGCGGCGGGCCTCGGCAGCGCCGCCGGCTACAAGGGGCTGATCAACGCGGTGCTGCGCCGGATCGCCGGCGAGGTGCCGCATCTCCTCGCCATGGTGCCGCCGGGTGCCGCGAGCCTGCCCGACTGGCTGTGGCGGTCCTGGAGCGAGGCCTATGGCGCGGAGACCGCGGCCAAGATCGCCGCGGCTTTGCTCGACGAGCCGCCGCTCGATTTCACCGTGAAGCGCCCGGCCGAGAGCGGTCACTGGGCCGAGGCCCTGCATGCGAAGGCGCTGCCGGGCGGCAGCTTGCGCCGCCTGGTGCAGCATGGGCCCGAGCGTGCGGCGCGGCTCGACGAGGCGCCGGGCTACGCCGAGGGTTCGTGGTTCGTGCAGGACTTCGCCGCCAGCCTGCCGGTGAAGCTGATGGGCGACGTGCTCGGCCAGCGTGCGCTCGATCTCTGCGCCGCACCCGGCGGCAAGGCGGCGCAGCTGGCGGCGGCCGGCGCCAAGGTGACGGCGATCGACCGCTCGCAGCAGCGGCTGGAACGGGTGAAGCAGAATTTCGCGCGGCTGGGCCTGGTCGCCGAGATCGCGACCGCCGATGCGACGCTCTACGATGCCGCGCGGGATTTCGATCTCGTGCTCTTGGACGCGCCCTGCTCCGCCACCGGCACTTTGCGCCGCCATCCCGACGTCGCCTGGATCAAGGACCCGCGCGACTTGCCGAAGCTCACCGCGGCGCAGGACCGGCTGCTCGACGCGGCGCTGCGCCTGGCGCGGCCGGGCGGGCTCGTCGTCTATTGCGTCTGCTCGCTGCAGCCGGAGGAAGGGGCGGCGCGGATCAACGCGGCGCTGGCGCGGCATCCGGGCGTGTCACGCGCGCCGATCGGAGCGGCGGAGGTGTGGGGCTTGCGCGAGCTGCTCACGCCGGACGGCGACCTCCGCACCCTCCCCTGCCACCTCGCCGCCGAGGGTGGGATGGATGGGTTCTATGCGGCGCGGCTGGTGAAGGGCGGCTGACTCAGGATACCATCGATCGGGCGCTGGTTGGGCTATGAGCGCGTAGAGCTCGCCTCGCCGCTCTCGCAGGAGGAATGCTTGCGACGCTTGCGTGGCACTGTCCGGAGCGAGTGGGCTCTGTTCGGTCGCGGCGCGGTGGTGGGCCGTGTCGGAGACTCGTCCTTCAGCATGCGCAAGCGGCTTCCCGCGTTCTTTCATAACTCATTCCAGACTCAGGTGACCTGCAGAATGGAGAGTGAGGGAGGCGCGACTCGGCTGCATGCCCGCTTCGGCCTGCATTTCTTCGCCGCGGTCTTGATGGCGATCTGGTTCGGCTTTCTCGCCGCCACCATGCTCATATCTATCGCCTTCTCACTGGACCACGGAACGACGAGTATTCCCGCCTTCTTCATCAGCTTGGCTCCAGTTGCTGCGATGCTGTTGCTTCTCAGCGGCATCGTCGCGTTCTGCCGCTTTCTCGCCCGCAACGATCGCCAGTTTCTGCTGGATTTTCTCAAGGATACGATCCAAGCGCGAGAGATTCCGGAGCGGGCGGACGCGACTGTCGAACGAGGCGCCTGAGCCGGAAGTCGCATTGAACCTCGACCATGCACGCCGCGTCTAACCGCAGGCGCGCATCCGGCGGCGCATTGCGCTAGACTGCGCGTGTCATCCAACGGAGAAGAAAACAGGGGAATCATGAAAGATCTGCCACGGCTGTTGCCGACGACCGCGGAGGGGGAGACCTTCGGCGGCGTTACTTATCACATCGACGGCGAGCTGGTGCCGGTGCTGACCGTCGATGTCTCGAAGACGCCGGTCTATTTCGAGCATCACATCCTGCTCTGGAAGCATCCGCAGGTGACGATCGCCCTGAAGCCGATGAAGGGCGCCCTGAAGCGGATGATGGCGGGGATGCAGATCTTCGTCACCGAGGCGTCGGGCGCCGGCATGATCGCCTTCAGCCGCGACGGCGCCGGGCATATCGCGCCCATCCACCTGAAGGCCGGGTCCGAGCTGATGGTGCGCGAGCACCAGTTCCTCGCCGCCACCGCCAACATCGACTACACCTTCGAGCGGGTGAAGGGTGCCGCCAACATGCTGTTCGGCGGCTCCGGCTTCTTCGTCGACCGGTTCAAGGCGGGCCAGGGCGACGGCATTCTCTGGCTGCACGGCTATGGCAACGTGTTCGAGAAGGTGCTGGAGCCCGGCGAGACCATCGACATCGAGCCCGGCGGCTGGCTCTACAAGGACCCGCAGGTCCGCATGGAAACCATCGTCGATCGCCTCACCTCCGGCTTCTTCGGCGGCATGAACTTCATCGTCAACCGCTTCACCGGCCCGGGCCGCATCGGCCTGCAGTCGATGTATCTCCACATGCCCTCGGAGGATTGAGGCGCTAGATGGAGCCCGTCATGCGCGGACTTGATCCGCGCATCTTGCGCCGGTGTTCCGCTTCAGAGAGACCCCCGGGTCAAGCCCGGGGGTGACGAGCCACTGGGAGTCGAGCCCGGGGGTGACGGGAAATGTTGGACCAGATTGCGATCCGTCAGCCGCTGCCCGCCGATCACCTGGAGATGGCGGCGCTGATCGAGCGGCTGGTGCCGCGCTATCTGGCGCGCGATCTCACTGAAGCGGGAATTGCGCTGGTGCGCGAGAATGCGCAGGCCGGCGTGATCGGGGCGCGGCTCGGCGGCGTCAGCCATCCATCCTGGTCGCCGGCGCTGGTGGCGGCGGCGGGGAGCCGGGTCATCGGGTTCGGCGCCGTGCGCGGCGACACCCACATCACCCAGCTCCAGGTGGACGAGGCCTGGCAGGGCCAAGGGATCGGCGGCCGGCTGGCACGGGCGCTGATCGAAGAAGTGGCGCGGC
>DATKMF010000244.1:0-6110 GCA_035542015.1 Candidatus Cybelea sp. | reverse complement strand
TTCGCGCATATCTGGGGCTATCCCGTCGGCATCGTCGCCAACAACGGCGTGCTGTTCTCGGAATCCTCGTTGAAAGGCGCGCATTTCATCGAGCTCTGCGCCCAGCGCGGCATCCCGCTCGTCTTCCTGCAGAACATCACCGGCTTCATGGTGGGGCGGAAATACGAATCGGGCGGTATCGCCAAGGACGGCGCCAAGATGGTGACCGCGGTCTCCTGCGCCAAAGTGCCGAAGCTCACCGTGATCATCGGCAACAGCTACGGCGCCGGCAACTACGGCATGTGCGGCCGCGCCTACGATCCGCGCTTCCTCTGGATGTGGCCCAACGCGCGGATCTCGGTGATGGGCGGCGAGCAGGCGGCGAACGTGCTGGCCCAGGTCCGCCGCGACGGGATCGAGGCCAAGGGCGGCAGCTGGCCGGCGGAAGAGGAGACCGCGTTCAAGGCGCCGATCCTCGAGCAATACGAGCGCCAGGGCAGCGCCTATTACGCGACCGCCCGGCTCTGGGACGACGGCATCATCGATCCCGCCGAGACCCGCAACGTGCTCGGCCTGGCACTCTCGGCCTCGCTCAACGCGCCGGAAGAGGAGACACGCTTCGGCGTGTTCCGGATGTGAGCCTGATCGTCGAGACCAGCGGCGGCATGACCGCGCTCACCCTCGACCGGCCGGAGGTGCACAACGCCTTCGACGAAGCGCTGATCGCTGCACTCACGGAGGCCTTCACCGAGGCTTCCAATGATTCCAAAGTGCGTGCCGTCGTGCTGCGCGCCAACGGCAAGAGCTTCTCCGCCGGCGCGGACCTGAACTGGATGAAACGCATGGCGGGCTTCTCCGAGGCGGAGAACTTGGCCGACGCGCAAAAGCTCGCCGAGCTGCTGCGCGTGATCGACACCTGCCCCAAGCCGGTGATCGCGAGGGTGCATGGCAACGCCTTCGCCGGTGCGATCGGCCTCATCGCCTGCAGCGATCTGGTCGCGGCGGTGCCGGAGGCCGAGTTCGCGGTGACGGAAGTGCGGCTCGGCCTCATCCCCGCCGTCATCAGCCCCTATCTCATCCGCGTCATGGGCGCCCGCCAGGCGCGGCGCTGGTTCCTGACCGCCGAGCGCTTCTCCGCCGGTCAGGCGCAACAGATGAATTTGGTGCATGAGGTGGTCGATGCCGGCGAGCTCGATGCCTGCGTGATGCATTGGCTGGACGCGATCCAGAAGGCCGGCCCGAACGCGCTCGCCGCCGCAAAGCAGCTGGTGGCCGCCGTCGATCCTGCGCCAGACACGGCGACGATCGCAGACACGGCCCGGCGCATCGCTGCGATCCGCGCGAGCGATGAAGGCAAGGAGGGTGTGTCGTCCTTTCTCGAGAAGCGCAAGCCGCGCTGGGTGCCATGACTCAATCGATCGGGAGCCGGCATATCGAGACCGTGCTCATCGCCAACCGCGGGGAGATCGCCTGCCGGGTGATCGGCACATTGCGCCGGATGGGCATTCGCAGCGTCGCCGTCTATTCCGAGGCGGATCGCGAGGCGATGCATGTGGCCCTGGCGGATGCGGCGTACGAGATCGGGCCGGCGCCGGCACGGGAAAGCTATCTGAACCAGGCAGCAATCTTGAAGGCGGCCAAGGCGAGCGGCGCCGATGCGATCCATCCCGGCTACGGCTTCCTCTCCGAGAATGCCGATTTCGCCGAAGCCTGCGCCAAAGCAGGCGCGATCTTCATCGGTCCGCCCGTCGCCGCGATCCGCGCCATGGGGTCGAAGAGCGAGGCGAAGTCCCTCATGGCCAAGGCCGGCGTGCCGCTGGTCCCCGGCTATCACGGCGCCGACCAGTCCCCGACGCTGCTCGCCGCCGAAGCCGGGAAGATCGGCTATCCGGTACTGATCAAGGCTTCCGCCGGCGGCGGCGGCAAAGGGATGAAGGTCGCCGAGAGTGCCGGCGCGTTCCAGGCGGCGCTCGAATCGGCCCAGCGCGAGGCGAGGAATGCCTTCGGCGACGACCGCGTGCTGATCGAGAAATACCTCACTCAGCCGCGCCATATCGAGGCGCAGGTGTTCGGCGACACGCACGGCAACATCGTCCATCTCTTCGAGCGCGACTGCTCGATCCAGCGCCGGCACCAGAAGGTGATCGAGGAGGCGCCGGCGCCCGGCCTCTCCGCGGAGCGTCGCGCCGCCATCGGCAAGGCCGCGATCGAGGCGGCGCGCGCGGTCGGCTATGTCGGCGCCGGCACGGTCGAGTTCATCGCGGAAGGTGACAAGTTCTACTTCATGGAGATGAACACGCGGCTCCAGGTCGAGCATCCGGTCACCGAGGCGATCACGATGCTCGATCTCGTCGAATGGCAGATCCGCGTTGCCCGCGGCGAGCCCCTGCCAAGGCGGCAGGACGAGCTCGAGGTCTTCGGTCATGCCATCGAAGTGCGGCTCTATGCCGAGGATCCTGCGCGGGATTTCCTGCCGCAGACGGGGCGGCTGCACCACCTTAGCCAGCCGGCCGGCCTTGGCATTCGTGTCGATACGGGCGTCCGGCAGGGCGATGCGGTCTCGATCCACTACGATCCGATGATCGCCAAGATCATCGCTCACGGCGAAGACCGCGCCGATGCGATCGCGCAACTGCGGCACGCCCTGGCTGAGACCGAAGTGGGGGGCCTCGCCACCAATCTCGATTTCCTGCAGGCGATCCTCCGGCATCCCGCCTTCGCGGCGGGCGAGATCGATACCGGCTTCATCCCGCGCCATCACGCCGATCTCTTCCCCGCCGCCCGCCCGCTGCCGATGCGCGTGTTGGCGATGGCGGCGCTCGCGACCTTGCGCGCGGCCGAGCGCGATGCGGCCGCCGCAGCGCCGCCCGGCGACCCGCATTCGCCCTGGGCGCGGCTCCCCGGCTGGCGCGTCAACCGTGATGCTTACGCCGATCTCCTCTTCCAGCATGGCGAGACCATGCTGCCTGTCCGCGCGCACTATCGCGGCGGCGGCTACATGTTGGACCTACCGGAAGGCAGCGTTGCCGCCGATGGATCGCTGGGGGCTGATGGCGCGATCTCAGCCCGGATCGGAGATGCGCATGGCAAGGGCCGTGTGGTGCGCCGCGAGACCGAGCTGCTGCTCTTCCTCGATGGCGAGACCCACCGTCTGATGCTGATCGATCCGCGCCAACCGGTCTCCGGCGACACCGCATCGGCCGGCCGCATCCTGGCGCCGATGCCGGGCACCTTGACCAAGATCGCCGTCGCGGTCGGCGCGCGCGTGGAGAAAGGCGTCGTCCTCGCCATCGTCGAAGCGATGAAGATGGAGCATGCGGTGAAGGCGCCGCGCGACGGCAAAGTGAAGGCGGTGCATTTCGCCGCCGGCGACTTAGTCGGAGAGGGCGTGGAGCTGCTGGTCCTGGAGGAGGAGGCGTGAGCCTGCCTGCCGCCGTCAAGATCGTCGAGGTCGGTCCGCGCGACGGGCTGCAGAACGAGGCGGTCGCGGTTTCGGTGGCTTCGCGCATCGCACTCATCAAGGACCTGGTCGCGGCGGGCCTGAAGACGGTGGAGGCGGGGAGCTTCGTCTCGCCGAAATGGGTGCCGCAGATGGCGGACACGGCCGCCGTGCTCGCCGACCTCGATCTCGGCGGCGACGTGCGCTATCCGGTGCTGGTGCCGAACCTGCAGGGGCTCGACGCGGCGGAAGGCGCGGGTGCCAAGGATATCGCCATCTTCGCCGCCGCCTCGGAGAGCTTCAGCCGCCGCAACATCAACTGCTCGATCGCCGAGAGCCTGGAGCGCTTCCGCCCCGTCGCCGAACGCGCACGGAAGAACGGCCTCACCTTGCGCGGCTATGTGAGCTGCGTGCTCGGCTGTCCCTATGAAGGCGAGATCGCGCCTTCCGCGGTCGCGCGCGTCGCAAGAGCCCTGCACGATCTCGGTTGCGCGGAGATCTCCCTCGGCGACACCATCGGCACCGGTACGCCGGCGAAGGCCAAGGCGATGATCGAGACCGTCGCCGCGCAGGTGCCCATGGCGCAGCTCGCGGTCCATTACCACGACACCTACGGCCAGGCGCTCGCCAACATCCTGGCGGCGCTGGAGCTCGGCATCGCCGTCATCGACAGCTCGGTCGCCGGCCTCGGCGGCTGCCCCTATGCCAAGGGCGCCTCGGGCAACGTCGCCACCGAGGACGTGGTCTATATGCTGAACGGCATGGGCATCGCGACCGGCATCGATCTCGACCGGCTGGCCGAGGTCGGCCGCGGCATCGTGCGCGAGCTCGGTCGCGCGTCAGCTTCGAAAACGGCCCAGGCGCTGTCAGCGAAAATCGGAAACAATTGAAATCGGGACGAAACCACCGAATGTGATGATGATCGCGGAAGTGCCGGCGTAAGGCAGGCTAGGACCAAGACCTCGAGAACGAGGCGGTA
Organism: Candidatus Cybelea sp.; assembly: GCA_035542015.1. Taxonomy (GTDB): domain Bacteria; phylum Pseudomonadota; class Alphaproteobacteria; order Dongiales; family Dongiaceae; genus Dongia. The sequence continues at coordinate 1,713 of DATKMF010000244.1, read as the reverse complement.
TCCTTGGGAGGAGCACCATGAGCGAGCAATCCATGAGCTATGTCAGCGGCATCAGCGATACGCCGCTGCTGGGCGAGACCATCGGCCAGGCGCTGGACAATGCCGCCGCCAAATGGGGCGAGCGGGCGGCGCTGATCGATCGCGGCACCGGCGCGCGCTGGACCTGGAGGCAGTTGCAAGCCGAGGCCGATGCATTCGCAGCGGGCCTGCTCGGTATGGGGCTCAAACCGGGGGACCGCATCGGCATCTGGTCGCTCAACCGTGCCGAATGGGCGCTCACCCAATTCGCCGCGGCCAAGGCTGGGCTCATCCTGGTCACCATCAATCCGGCCTATCGCCTGACCGAGCTTGAATATGCGCTGAACCTCGTCGGCTGCGCCGCGCTCGTCACGGCGACGCAATTCAAGACCAGCGACTACATGGGCATGCTGAACACGCTGGCGCCGGAGCTGAAGACCGCGAAGCCGGGTGCGCTCAAAGCTGAGAAGCTGCCGCATCTGCGTATGGTCATCCAGATCGGTGGTTCCGCGCCGGGCACGATCGCATTCACGGATGTGGCGAAGCGCGTGACTGACATCAGTCGCGCAGAATTGAAGCGCCTCGCCGGCACATTGCAATTCGACGATCCGATCAACATCCAGTTCACCAGCGGCACCACCGGCAATCCGAAGGGCGTCACGCTCACCCATCACAATATCCTCAACAACGGCTATTTCGTCGGCCGCGGCTGCGCCTTGGGGCCGGAAGACAGGATCTGCATTTCGGTGCCGCTCTATCACTGCTTCGGCATGGTGATGGGCAATCTCGCCGCGGTCACCACCGGTGCCGCCATGGTCTATCCCGGTGAAGGCTTCGATCCCCTGGCCACGATCGAGACCATCGCCGCTGAGCGCTGCACCGCGATCTATGGCGTGCCCACCATGTTCATCGCCCAGCTCGAGCATCCCAGGTTCACGGAGTTCAGCATGGCGAGCCTCCGCACCGGCATCATGGCCGGCTCGCCCTGTCCGATCGAGCTGATGAAGAAGGTGGTGGCGCTGATGAACGTGCGCGAGATGACCATCTGCTACGGCATGACCGAGACCAGCCCGGTCAGCTTCCAGAGCGCGGTCGACGATCCCCTGGAGCGCCGGGTCTCCACCATCGGCCGCATCCATCCGCATCTCGAGGTCAAGATCATCGACGTTGACGGCAAGATCGTGCCGCGCAACGAGAAGGGCGAGCTCTGCACCCGCGGCTATTCGGTGATGCGTGGCTATTGGGCTCAGCCGGACAAGACCGCCGAGGTGCTCGACCCCGCGCGCTGGATGCATACCGGCGATCTCGCGACCATCGATGACGCCGGCTATTGCAACATCGTCGGCCGGATCAAGGACATGGTGATCCGCGGCGGCGAGAACGTCTATCCGCGCGAGGTCGAGGAATATCTCTACCGCCATCCGAAGATCCAGGACGTGCAGGTCTTCGGCGTGCCGGATCAGAAATACGGCGAGGAGCTTTGCGCCTGGGTGCGGCTGAAGGCGGGCGAGTCGCTGACCGAGGCCGAGCTCCAGGCCTTCTGCCAGGGCCAGATCGCGCATCAGAAGATCCCGCGCTATGTGCGCTTCGTCGAATCCTTCCCCACCACCGTCACCGGCAAGGTGCAGAAGTTCAAGATGCGCCAGGCGATGGAAGAAGAGCTCGGCCTCAAGGCGGCGAAGACCGCGTGAGGGG
>DATKMF010000243.1:0-25345 GCA_035542015.1 Candidatus Cybelea sp. | reverse complement strand
GCACCGAGCCCGCAGCCGGCGGCGAAATCGAGCACGCGTCTCCCTCTCACCCATTCGGGATGATCGAGCACGAAGCGCGCGAGGGCCTGCCCGCCCGGCCAGGCGAAGGCCCAATAGGGCGGCGGCACGTTGCTGGCTTGGAGACTTGCTTCGGTCGCTTGCCAGATCGGCGTGATCTCGGTCGCGAGGTGGAGCTTGATCTCCGGCACCAGGGCAGGCGCCGCGATCGCGGTCTCGGCTGTGATGAAGGCGCGCCGCTGCCCCGGAGTCATTGGGCCAGGATTCAGTGGGCCGGGAGTCATTGGGGGAGTCATCGGGGTCGTGATGGGTGCGGTCACTGCATCAGCTTGGCGAGGACGAGCCCGGCGAGCAGGATCCAGCCGATCTGGCGGTTGCTCTTGAACTTGGCGAGGCAATCCCTCGGCTGGTCGAAGTCGCAGGCGAGCGCCTGCCAGGCGAGATGACCCGCGACGCCGATCACCCCGAGCTTCGCCGCCCAGCCGAGGCCCGCCGCGCCGACCGAAGCCATCAGCAGTGCGATCATGATCGCGGCGAACAGGAACAAGGCCGGGCGCGTGCGCTGGCCGAGCCAGCGCGCCGAGGATTTGACGCCGATGAGGGCGTCGTCCTCCTTGTCCTGATGGGCGTAGATCGTGTCGTAGAACAGGGTCCAGAAGAAGCCGGCGATGTAGAGCAGCACCGGCGGCCAGTCGAGCCCGTTGGTGACCGCGGCATAGCCCATCAAGGCGCCCCAGTTGAAGGTGAGGCCGAGGAAGGCCTGGGGCCACCAGGTGATGCGCTTCATGAAGGGATAGGTCACGATCAAGGCGAGCGAGAAGACGCCGAGCTCGATGGCGAGCGGCTGGAGCTGCAGCAGGATCACGAGGCCGACGGCGAGCTGCAGCGCCAGGAAGACCACGGCCTGCTTGAACGACAGCCGTCCGGAGGCGAGCGGGCGGCCGGCGGTGCGCGCCACCTTGGCGTCGATGTCGCGATCGACCATGTCGTTGACCGTGCAGCCGGCGCCGCGCATGACCAGTGCGCCGATGCCGAACAGCACCATCGCATACCCGTCCGGAAGCTTGCCCGCGGGTGCCGCCAGCGCCAGCGACCACCAGCCGGGGAAGAGCAGCAGCCAGGTGCCGATCGGCCGGTCGATCCGCGCCAGGCGCAGATAGGGCCGCGTGCCCTCCGGGGCGATGCGGTCGATCCAGTCGTCGGCTTGAATGTCGGTGGCGCTGCTCATAGTTTCCCCGACACCATAACGGATAGCTTCGCCGGGACCATAACGGGCGACAGGGGCCCTCTCAAGAATGATTCCCAGGCTCTATGTGGCTGAGGATCTGCGGCCCGGTGCCGCATTCGCGGCCGATCCCCGCGCGGCGCATTACCTGCTCCATGTGCTGCGCCGGGGCGAGGGCGATCCGGTGTCGCTGTTCAACGGCCGCGACGGCGAGTATCGCGGCCGGATCGCCGAAGCCTCGAAGCGCCGGCTGGTGCTGGACGCTCTGGAGGGAACGCGCGCCCAGGATTCCGTGCCCGATCTCTGGCTCTGCTTTGCGCCGCTGAAGAAGGACGCGGTCGATTTCCTGGTCGAGAAGGCGACCGAGCTCGGCGTGGCGCGATTGCAGCCGGTCACGACCCAGCACACCGCAGCTGGCCGCATCAACCGCGAGCGGTTGCAGGTGATCGCGATCGAGGCGGCGGAGCAATGCGAGCGGCTTTCGGTGCCGGAGATCCTCGAGCCGATGACCCTGGAAGCGCTGCGGACAAGCTGGCCGGCCGAGCGCCGCTTGTTTCTCTGCGCCGAGGCCGGCGCGGCCTTGCCGATCGTCGACGCGTTCAACGGGCTCACATCCGATGTTAGAAGTGCTAACAGGTTCGCCATCCTGATCGGGCCGGAAGGCGGATTTCAAGAGGATGAGCTTGACCGGCTGCGCAAACTACACTTTGTTACGCCCGTCGGGTTGGGACCGAGGGTTTTGCGCGCCGAGACAGCGGCTTTGGCAGCGCTCTCCTGCTTCCAGGCGATGCTCGGAGACGGCGGAGAACGTCCGCCCGAGCGGTCATGACGGGGCGGTCCGCGCCTTTGATCCGAGCGCAGGGCTTGTGAGAAATTTTCTGGTTTAACATCTTGGGGAGCGGCGTTTGTCGGCACCACCGAAATCGCAAGGCGAGCCCATCACCTCGAAAGCGCAGCTGGTCGAGTATTTCTCGTCGGGCTCGAAGCCGAAGTCGGAATGGCGCATCGGCACCGAGCACGAGAAGTTCGTGTTCGACCTCGATACGCTGCGGCCCGTCCCCTATGAAGGGCCGAGCGGGATCGGCGCCATCCTCGAGGGCCTCAGCCGCTTCGGCTGGGAGCGGATCGAGGAAGACGGCAAGGTCATCGCCCTCACCAAGGACCGCTGCAACATCACGCTCGAACCCGGCGGGCAGTTCGAGCTTTCCGGCGCGCCGGTCAAGTCGATCCACGAAACCTGCGCCGAAGTGGGCCGCCATCTGGAGCAGGTGAAGGCGATCGGCGCCGAGCTCGGCATCGGCTTCCTCGGCATGGGCTTCCAGCCGAAATGGACGCGCGAGGATACCCCCTGGATGCCGAAGGCGCGCTACCAGATCATGGGGCGGCATATGCCGCGCCGCGGCAAGCTCGGCCTCGACATGATGCTCCGCACCTGCACGGTGCAGGTCAATCTCGACTTCTCGGACGAAGCCGACATGGTGAAGAAGCTGCGCGTATCGCTCGCGCTGCAGCCGATCGCGACCGCGCTCTTCGCCGACTCGCCCTTCACCGAGGGGAAGCCGAACGGCTTCTTCAGCTTCCGCGCCCAGATCTGGAGCGACACCGACCCCGACCGCACCGGGCCCCTGCCCTTCGCCTTCGAGGACGGCATGGGGTTCGAGCGCTATGCCGACTACCTGCTCGACGTACCGATGTACTTCGTCTATCGCGACGGCAAGTACATCGACGCCAGCGGCCAGTCGTTCCGCGATTTCCTCGAGGGCAGGCTGCCCGCTTTGCCCGGAGAGACTCCGACGACAGCCGATTGGTCGGACCACGCCACGACGGCGTTCCCCGACGTGCGCGCCAAGAAGTTCCTGGAGATGCGCGGCGCCGATGGCGGGCCCTGGGAACGGCTCTGTGCGCTCCCCGCATTGTGGGTGGGCCTGCTCTACGATCAGACCGCGCTCGACGCCGCCTGGGATCTCTGCAAGTCTTGGACGCAGGAGGAGCGCGACGGCCTGCGCAACGGTGTGCCGAAGCGCGCGCTGAAGACCGAGTTCCGCAACGGCACCGCGCGCGACGTCGCGCTGGAAGTGGTCAAGATCGCCCGGCTCGGCCTCAACAACCGCAAGGCCGGCGATCTCGCCGGGGTCGACGAGAGCGGGTTCCTGAACGTGCTGCAGGGAATCGCCGACTCCGGCCGCTGCCCCGCCGAGGACAAGCTCGACCTCTACGCGACCCGGTGGAACCACTCGGTCGACCCGGTATTCCGCGAGTTCGCGTACTAGACCAGCGCAGGCGTATCATCCCGCCCGCCGCTGCGGAGGTTGATCATGACCACCGATGCCGCACGCTTCGCCGGCGACATACCGGGATACTACGACCGCCATATGGGGCCGGTGTTATTCGCCGACTATGCGGCGGAGATGGCGCGCCGTGTGGCGATGCTTGCGCCTCGGCGCGTGCTCGAGACCGCGGCCGGCACCGGCATCGTGACCCGATGCCTGCGCGACACCCTGCCCGGTGACGCAGAGCTCGTCGCCACCGATTTCAATCCGCCGATGCTGGAGATCGCCAAGGCCAAGTTCCGCGCCGATGAGGCGGTCGCCTTCCAGCCGGCCGACGGCACCGCACTGCCCTTCCCCGATGCGCGCTTCGACGCCATCGTGTGCCAGTTCGGCATCATGTTCTTCCCGGACAAGGCCAAGGGCTATCGCGAGGCCTTCCGGGTGCTGGCGCCCGGCGGGCATTATTTCTTCAGCGTGTGGGATTCGCACGCGCACAACCCCAGCGCCGGCATCGCCCATGCGGCGCTGGCCGCGGCCCATCCCGCCGATCCCCCGCGATTCTGGCTCCTGCCGCATTCCTTGAGCGCGATCGATCCGATCAAGGAAGGGTTGAGCGAGGCCGGATTCGGCGAGGTGACGATCTCCGTCGTTCCGCTCTTGAAGAAGATCGCGGACCTCGAAGCCTTCGTCCGCGGCCTGGTCTACGGCAATCCGAGCTTCACGCAGATCAGTGAGCGCGGCATCGATCCGGAGCGCCTGGTCGCGGCGATGCATGCCGGACTGCGCCAGGCGGTTGGCGAATCCGGCACGCTCAAACTGCAAGCGATCCTGTACTGCGCGAGAAAGCCGGATCGCTAGGTCGCCGCGACTCCTGCGTCGATTCGGTCCGGCCTACTGCTGCGGCGGCAGAGCCTTCTTGAGCGCGTCCGACGCCTCCTTGTTGGCGCGGTCGAACGCTTCCCGCGATTCTGTCAGGGCGGCGCTCAGAGTCTTCCAGGATTCGGCTCCCGCCTTCGTCGCCTTCTGCAGTTCGGCCTCGGCCTCCGCGGCATTGGCTTTCATCCGCGCAACCGCGGCATCGATGTCGCTGCGCTTCGCGGCCGCCAGGCTCGCGGCCTCCTGACTGAACTTGCCCGCGACATCGAACCACGCCTTCATCTGGGCGGCGGCGATATCGCGGAACATGGCTTGCTGCTGCTCGACCTTCTTGCCAAAGCTCTCGAGATACGAGTTGACCTGCGCCTCAAAGCTGCGCCACTGCGCCTCCAATTCCGACCTGTTGCGCTGCCAGGCCGCTTCTCCGGCCGCGGTCTGTTGCTTGACGGCGACCTGGAACTCTTCACGCTGCTTCTTGAGATCCGCGACCAGCTGATCGGCCTTGGTCCTGGAGTCGGCCTGCACCTCGCTTGCCTTGGCCTCGAAGGCCGCCACCGCAGCATCCATCTCGCCGATGCGCTCCTTGGCCCAGTTCAGGTAGAAATGCACGCTGTTCTGCTCTGACATGATCGCCTCCCGGTTTAGATTGGCGGTATCAACAGTTGCAGAAGGCGGGGGCGTCGGCTTTGACTTGCGTCAAAGCAGCATCCGCGCGGTCAGGCCCGCAACAGCTCCTGCATCGGCCGGACCTGGCCGCTCTGCGGGAAGACCACATTCGAGAGCGCATCCTGCGGCAGCGCGAGATGCGCGGCGAGCACGCCCTTGGCGACGGCGCGGAAATCCGTGGTCGGGGCGAGGTCGCGGTTCTGGTAGAGCTGGGCGAACTCAAGGCCGGGCCAGTTGGCGATGACGCGCTTGCCCGCGACTGCACCGCCGCCGAGGAAGAGCGCCGTCGCCGTGCCGTGGTCGGTGCCGCCGCTGCCGTTGGGGCGCGCGGTGCGGCCGAACTCGGTTGCGGTCATCACCACGGTCTTCGACCAGGCGGCGCCGAGCCCCGACTTCAACGCGGCGAAGGCGTCGTTCATCTGCTGCAGCGCTTGGGCCATGCGGCCGTTGGCGCCGAGGCCCTGGTTGGTGTGCGTGTCCCAGCCCTGGAGCTCGAGCACGGCGATGCGGGGTCCGTTGTCCTGGGCGAGCAGCTTGCCGCCGGCCTCGGCGAGGATGCGCGCCGCATTGTTGGGACGCAGCGGCACCATGCCGGCATTGGCGCCCATCGCCTGATCGGCCATCGCATCGGCGCTGATCGCCTGGCGCAAAGTGTCGCCGAGCTGGGGCTGCTTTGCATACATGGCGGAGACCAGGTTGAGGAAGTCCGGCGCCGCCGCCGGCAGGTTGGCGGGCGCCCAGGAAGCGACCTTGACCTTGCCGCGCAGCGCCAGCGGCACGTCCTCGCCGAGGGCCAGGCCGAGGCGTTGATCGCCGGCGGTCGGACCCATCAGGCCGATGGTGCGGTTGAGCCAGCCGCTGTCGCCGGCATGAGGCTGGATGGTGCCGTTCTCCAGCAGATCCTGGCCGTCGAAATGCGAGCGCTCGCGGTACGGCGTCGCGACCGCGTGCACGACCAGAAGCTCGCCCTGGTCGTACCAGGCCTTGAGCTCGGTCAGCTTCGGATGCAGGCCGAACCTGCCGTCGAGATCGAGCACGCCGTCGAGGCCGGCCTTGTCGCTGAGCGCCAGCGTGCCGCGCAGCGCCGCGTAGTTGGGATCGCCGTAGGGCGGGACGGCGTGGAGCCCGTCCATCGCGCCGCGCTGGATCGCCAGCACGAAGCGCGCGTCGGTCGGCGCATCGGCGAGCGCGAGGCGCACGGGCAATAGCCCCATGGCGGCGGCGGATCCGGTCAGCGACAGCAGATGGCGGCGGCTCAGCATCGTCATCTCCTCAGGAACTCGGGGCTCACCAGCAGCAGCGCGATCGCCTCGGGCCGGCTCGGCGCATGCTCGACCGAGAAGCGCGATTCGGCGGAGATCGCGGGGCCGACGGTGCCATCGACGATCTTCATGGGATCGGTCTCGGCCCTTGCCTTGCCGACGGCCTGGGCATAGTCGATCCGCGCCAGCAGCGATTCCGGCGCCAGCCAGGAGGCGGCATCGTCGGGCCAGCCGGCCGGCGATGGCGCGAAGAACGGGCGTTGGCCCAAGTGATCCAGCACCTGGACGGCGCTGTGCCCTTTCTGGTCGCCCCCCGAATTGTCCCCTGCGCCGAAGGCGCGGAAGATGGCGACCACCCAGTCATAGGGCGCGCGATACTTGCCGTCGCCGCCCCAGGCTTCGTCGAGATCGATCAGCCGCGTGGTGACGGCCGCGAGATCGCCATCGGTCTTGGTGAAGGTCTCGGCGAGGGTCGCGACGGCGGAGGACGGCGGATCGTCGGCGATGAAATGCCGGGCGAGCTTGGTCGCGATGAAGCGCGCGGTCGAGGGATGGCGCGCGAGATCCTCCAGCACCTCTTCGGCCTCGTTCTGACCGGCGTCGCCATAGGTCTTGCCGAGCAGCGTCTTCTGCCCCGGCTCATGGATGAACGGGATGAAGACGGCGCCGCCGCGCTCCGCAGCGATGGCGCGCTCCGGCTGGCCGGGACGATGGATGGTCCAGCCGGTCAGGATCTTGGCGAGCTCGCGCACGTCGTTCTGGGTGTAGCCGCCGTTGACGCCGAGCGTATGCAGTTCCATCAGCTCGCGGGCGAGGTTCTCGTTCAACCCCTTATCGCGGCGCTGGCCGGCCCGCGAGTCAGGGCCGAACGAGACCGCGTTGTCGAGATAGAGCAGCATCGCCGGATGCAGCGTCGCCGCTTTCAGCAGATCGACGAAGCGGCCGAAGAGATGGGGGCGGATCGCCTCCGCCTGGAACGGGCCGATCAGGCCGGCGACCGCGGGACGCAGCGCGGAGACGGTGAAATGATTGGACCAGAAGGCGACCAGCCGCTCGACGAAGCTCGTCTGCGAGGTCATCGCCGCATCGAGCGCCGCCGCCGCATCCACCGGATAGCGGTCGCGCGCCAGCTTGAGGACGGCCTGGATCAGATCCTTCTGCGGCTGACCGTCGGCGCCCATGGTCGCGGGCGGAAGCTCTGCCAGCCGCGCCTCGGTTCCCGGTTGCGCGGCAATCGAAGCGGGGATCGCGTTGGCGCTCGAGATTTGCGCCTTCAGCCAGCCTCTGGGATCGCTGCCGATCGCCGCCAGCTCCCCCGGCCTGGCACCGAGGCCGAAGCGGTTGGCGGCGATGACGGCGGCCGGGATCATAGTGCGATCAGGGTTGGTCGTTGTCCGGGCGACGGTCGCGCCAGCGATGCAGCCACTGCTCGACGATGTCGTGCCGCTCCTTCGCCGGGATCTGCGGCAGGATATCGCGGATGGTCTGATGCGCGGTCAGCGCCATCCCGTCCATCGCCTGCTGCAGGTCATGAAAGGCAGCATCGAGAGCGGCGGGATCGAAGGGATCCGCTTCGGCGGCCTTGGCGAGCTTGTCGCGCGCGGCATGGATCTGATCGCGCGCCTGATCGAATTGCGGCTTCGCCGCCTCGAACGCCTTCTTGAACAGCGGCCGGACGTCCTCCGGCAGGCCGGCGATGATCGCCTCCATGCCGTGCGATCCGGGGCCTTCAGGGCCGCCAGGACCCATCGGCCCGAATCTCGGGCCGTAGATCCAATGCCCCGCCATCAGCCCGACCAGGAACAGGTTGAGGCAGAGCGAGACGACGGCGGCGCCCATCAGCCACCGGGCGCCGGAGCCCGAGATGGTCATTGCAGGCCCCCGGACGTGCTGGTGTCCTCGTAGGCGAGGGCCACCAGATCGACCGTCGTGCTACTGGTGTCGTTCGATGCGACGGTCGTGGTGCCGGTGGTCGAGAGCACGAGGCCGCTCGCCCCGGCGAACACGCCGACCGCGAGCGAGGCCGCGGCCGCGAGTGCGCCGAGCTCCACCAGCATCGGGAACCGAAAACCCTGGAAACCGAGCGCGGAAAGCCAGCCGGAAAGCGAACGTTTCCGGTTCTCCTCGGTCGCCTGCTCCAGGATTCGGCGCCGCAGAGCCGCCCCCGCGGCCTCCGGCGCCATGGCGGAACGGAGGTCCGCCTCGAATCTGTCGTCGTCCTTCATGGTCATTCCTCTCCATCCCCGGCGAGCTTTTCGCGCAACTCGCGCTTGGCGCGCACCAACAGCGATTCGAACGCCTTCACCGATATCTCCATCGACGCGGCCGCCGCCGCGTTGCTCAAACCCGCGGTGTAGCTCAGCGCGATCGCGGTCCGCTGCCGCTCCGGCAGCGCGGCGACCGCCGCCGCGATCCGGGCTTGGCGCTGCCGCGCGACGATGTCCTCATAGGCATCCGGCCGGTCGTCGCTCTGCTCGGCCACGTTGTCGAGCGCTGCGGTGATCGGCTTGCGTTTCAAGTCGAGGCAGCGGTTCACCACCACGCGGTAGAGCCAGGTGGAGAACTGCGCCCGGCCGGGCTGCCACTGCCCGGCCCGCTGCCAGACCTTCAGGAACGCGTCCTGCACCACGTCCTCGGCATCGCTCTTGTTGCCGAGCACGCGCCGCGCCAGGCCGAAGGCGCGGTCGACATGGCGGTCGACCAGCAGGCGATAGGCCTGCCGGTCGCCGTTGGCGACGCGGGCCAACAGGCCGTCATCGCTGTTCTCCGCCGTCACGTCCCGCGACGGCCGCTCGGCCAGATCGGATCTCGGCATCACCGATACATAACTGTCGAACATTTCCGAACTCCGATTATGGACCGAGCAGACCTCATCGCGAAATGTCAATACGTCGCCCCTTGCCCACGAATGCCGCTTACGGTGTCGGCGGCTGATCGGGCGCGGTCGCGGGGGGCACGGGTGCCCCGTCGCCGTCATGCATCGGCATCTTCAGCTCGTCGCGCTCGATCACGCCGTCGCCATTCTTGTCCAACTGCTGGAACATCCGGTCGCCGGCCGCGGTGAACTCCGCCTTGGTGATCTTGCCGTCCTTGTCGGCGTCGATCTGGTCGAACATGTGACCGCCCCAGGCAGCCGCCCAGCGATGCTCCGGCATCTCGTCGCTCGCGATCTTGCCGTCGCCGTTCTGGTCGAAGCGCTTGAAGAGCGTGGCGCCCTCGGCGTCGAACTCGGCCTTGGAGATCTTTCCGTCGCCGTCGGTGTCGACATGCTTCAGGACGTGCTCGGCGAAATCGCCGTGCCTGCCCTCGGGTGCCGTCCCTGGCGTCGGCGTGCCGCCCTGACCCGTCTGATCGGCGTGCTTCTGCGCCCAGCCGGCGCGCATCTGGTCGCCGAACGCCTTCAGCTCGTCGGAGGTGACGAAGCCGTCGTGATTGGCATCGAGCTCCTGGAACCATTTGTCGCGGGCGGCCTGGAACTCGGTCTGATCGATCGTGCCGTCCTTGTTGAGATCGGCCGATTTGAGGAAGCCGCCGCCGTCCGCCAGGGCTGCCGTCGACAGCGACATGGCGGTGAAAGTCAGCAGGGCTAAACGCTTGATTCGCATCGTATTTCCTTGGGTTGGGGGCATTCTTCAGCCCCGATGCAAGTCATACGACAGGAATTTTGAATCCCTGCGGGTGGCCCCTATCACGATTTTGGTGAGGTTTGCGGCCAGTGCCGTCCCGCGGACCTTGGAGACGCGGCACGAGGTGCCCGGATCAAGCCCGGACATGACGGTTCTCAGGGGGTGAGGCCGCCGCGGCCCATGGCGAGGAACTTGTCGCGGCGCTCGCGCCGGACGGTCTCGCCGTCCATGTTGTCGAACCGCGCCAGAGCGGCGGCGAGGGAATCGCCGAGGCGCTCGACCATCTCCGCCTTGCCGCGATGTGCGCCGCCCAGCGGCTCGGGCACGATCTCGTCGATGATGCCGAGGCCTTTCAAGTCGGCGGCCGTGAGCTTCAGCGCTTCCGCGGCGATTTCCCGCTGCTTGGCATCGCGCCACAGGATCGAGGCGCAGCCTTCCGGCGAGATCACCGAATAGACCGAGTGCTCCAGCATGATGATGTGGTTGCCGGCGGCGAGCGCGATAGCACCGCCCGAGCCGCCCTCGCCGATGATGGCGGAAACCAGCGGCACGCCGATCCTGAGGCAGGTCTCGATGCCGCGCGCGATCGCTTCCGCCTGGCCGCGGGCCTCGGCGTCGATCCCGGGATAGGCACCGGGCGTGTCGACCAGGGTGACGACCGGGAGCTTGAAACGGTCGGCGAGCTCCATCAGGCGGATCGCCTTGCGATAGCCTTCGGGCTTCGCCATGCCGAAGTTGTGGCGCACGCGGCTCGCGGTGTCGTTGCCCTTCTCGTGGCCGATCACCGCGACCGGGCGGCCGCGGAATCGCCCGAGCCCGCCCATGATCGCCTTGTCGTCGGCGAAGGCGCGGTCGCCGGCCAGCGGCACGAAATCGGTGACCAGGCCGGTGACGTAATCGCTGAAGCGCGGCCGCTCGTCGTGGCGCGCCACCAGCGTCTTCTGCCAGGCGGTCAGCTTTGCATAGGTCTGCTTGGTCAGCCGCTCGACCTTGGCCTGCAGCTTCGAGACCTCTTCGGCGATATTGACTTCGTCGCCATGGGCGAGATGGCGGAGCTCCGCGATCTTGCCCTCAAGCTCGGCAATCGGCTTTTCGAAGTCGAGGAAGTTGGCCATGCTTTGCGCGACGCGGATCAGCCGGCGCCCGAAGAAGCTTGGGTGATCTGCTTGGCCTTGGCGACCAGCACCTCGGCCTGGCGGATCGAGGCGAAGTCGATCAGCCGCCCGTCGAGCGAGACGGCGCCCTTGCCCTCGCGCTGCGCCTGCGCCATGGCGACCAGGATGCGCTCGGCCTTCTTCACCTCGGCATCCGATGGGCTGAAGATCTCGTTGGCGAGCGCCACCTGCGAGGGATGGATCGCCCACTTGCCTTCGCAGCCGAGCACGCCGGCGCGGTTGCCGCCGGCGCGATAGCCGTCGGGATCGGAGAAGTCGCCGAATGGTCCGTCGATCGGCCGGAGGCCGTTGGCACGCGCCGCGACCACCATGCGGGCGATCGCATAGTGCCACATGTCGCCCCAGTGGACCTCGCGCTGTCCGCCCGCGTCCTTGTCGGTCAAGACGGCGTAGCTCGGATTGGCGCCGCCGATATTCGTGGTGCGCGCCTTCGTGGACGCGGCATAGTCGGCGACACCGAAATGCAGCGACTCGTTGCGCTTCGAGGCGGCCGCGATCTCGTGCACGTTCTGCATGCCGAGTGCGGTCTCGATGATCATCTCGAAGCCGATCTTCTTCTTGCGTGCGGTCGCGGCCTCGCATTGCGTGACCAGCATGTCGACCGCATAGACATCGGCCGCGGTGCCGACCTTCGGGATCATGATGAGGTCGAGGCGCTCGCCTCCCTGCTCGATCACGTCGACCACGTCGCGATACATGTAGTGCGTGTCGAGCCCGTTGATGCGCACCGAGATCGTCTTCTTGCCCCAGTCGATCTCGCGCAAGGCCTGGATGACATTCTTCCTGGCCTGCGGCTTGTCATCCGGAGCGACCGCGTCCTCAAGATCGAGGAACACAACGTCGGCCGACGATTTCGCGGCCTTTTCAAAGAGTTGAGGTTGGCTCCCGGGCACCGCCAGTTCGCTGCGGTTGAGGCGCGCGGGCGCCTGCTCGATGACCTTGAAACTCATCCAACCCTCATCCTGAAACGGCTTAAGGAAAGACCAGCGGGACGACCCCGGCCACGGTTTGTGGCGGGTATCCAGGTCCCTGTCAATGCTCGGCTATTTGCGTTTTGTCCCGGGCTTTTCCCGGCGCTTTGCCTGGGACTTTGCCTGGGGCTTTGTCTGCGTTGCGCTTGCGAGCGGGTGATGCGCGGCGACGAGATCGTGCAGCCTTCGCCCGGCCACATGGGTGTAGATCTGCGTGGTCGCGATATCGGCATGACCGAGCATCTTCTGCAGGCTGCGCAAGTCGGCACCGTGATCGAGCAGATGAGTCGCAAAGGCGTGGCGCAGCACATGGGGCGAGATCCGCGCGGGATCGATCCCGGCTTTCGCACCCAGTTCCTTCAGCATCTGCCCATAGCGCTGGCGCGTGAGATGGCCCTCCTTGCCGCGCGACGGGAAGAGATGCGGCGAGACGCTCGGGCGACCTTTCGCGGTCTTCGGCAGGAAATGCGCGCGCTGGGCGAGATAGGCGTTGAGTGCCGCACGCGCCGGCGGGTTGAGCGGCACCATGCGCTCCTTCGAGCCCTTGCCGCGCACGATCAACACCGGCTGCTCGCGCAACACCGCGGCGTGCGGCAGGCCGACCAGCTCGGAGACGCGGAGGCCGCTCGCATAGGAGAGCTCGACCAGCGCACGGAGTCTGGCGCCGCTTGGTCCGTCGAGCGCGGCGCAGACTTCGATCAGCCGCGCCATCTCCTCTTCCGCCAGCAGTTTCGGCAGAGGCCGGCCCAGCTTCGGCCCGTCGAGTGCCGCCGAAGGATCGTCGCCGCGCACATTCTCCGCCAGCAGGAACTTGTAGAACTGACGGAGGGCGCTCAAGCGTCGCGCGGCACTCCGCGGCGCCAAGTGGCGCGCGTCGAGCGCCGCGAGGTAGGCGGAGAGATCGGTCGTCGCGACCGCGCCCAGCGGCGTCTTCCGCGCCGCCATGAACTCCGACGCATCCTTGAGGTCGCGCTGGTAGGCGGCGCAGGTGTTGGCGGCGGCGTTGCGCTCGGCGCGCAGCATCTCGAGGAAGCGCTCGACCAGCGTATCGGAGGACGCCGGCGCGATCCCGCTCACAGGCCGAGCGCGATCGCAGCGTCAATGCCGATCGCACGCGCTTCCGCCTGCAGGCCGACCGAGGTCAGGCCGCCGAGCGACGACGACAGCGATGCCGGATCGGCGGCGGCAATCCGGTCGCCGCCGAGTGCGATCAGCGACAGCAGCACGGTCTCGCCGTGCCGCCCCGCCAATGCCGCCGCGTTGATCTGGCTGGCTAGGCTGCCGTTCTGGGTGATCGGCGCGATGCCGTTCCAGCCGCCGATCCGCTGGCCCAATCCGGCGAAGATCGCGTAGACGCGCGACGCCTGCTGCTCGCCGGCGCCGGTCGCCTGGCGCCAAGCCGCAACCGGATCGCCGGACGTGTAGACCGCGTGGCCGTGCGCGAGGCTCGCCAGCAGCCGCAAT
Source organism: Candidatus Cybelea sp. (assembly GCA_035542015.1). Lineage (GTDB taxonomy): Bacteria > Pseudomonadota > Alphaproteobacteria > Dongiales > Dongiaceae > Dongia. The sequence goes on along the minus strand of DATKMF010000243.1, from coordinate 11,792 downwards.
CCCGGTGCGGTACGCGCGAGATCGGGGTTGGCGACCGAGGTATCCACGATGTTGAGCCAAAAACCGCCGCGGTCGACATTGCCCGAAAAAAACATCAACCGCGCCGCCTCCGGCGCAAACCAGGCGATGTTGCGCGCCGGGTTCACCTGTTGGGCGAAGCGTGCATAGAGCATCGCCTGTGCGAAGTAGTCGCCGCGAGCATGGGCGTGCTGCATCGCCGCCGCGATCAGCCGGGCGCGGATCTCGGGGAGCTGGCTTGCCGCGGTCGCCTTGTAGAGCGCGGCGCGGGTCATGGGCGAATCCGATGCGGCGAGGCCGGCGACCGGATCGCCGGCCGGGTTCGGCGCCTGCTGATAGAGCGCAGCGAGCTCGTCCGCGGGAATGAGACCGAGCGCGAAGGCGCGCTCGCCGGCATCGATGCGGGTCAAGAGCGGCTGCGCCGGGTCGCGCGCGGTCGCGGCCAAAGCCGCGGCACCGACCGGCTTCGGCGGACCGACCGTCGCGGAGGCCGGCATCGGCAACTTTGCAAGCTTCATCAGCGCGATCAGCACCGGGTCGCCCGTGGCGATCGGCTGCTTGATCGAACTCGGCTTGGCGTCGCCCGCCGCGACCTGAGCGACGGCGAGGAAGTTCTGCGTGTCGGCGTCATGGGTCGGCGCCTCGCGCATCATGTCGAGGCCGATCTCCGCCTGATCGATCTGCTTGCGCGCGAGCTGGCAATAGATCCGCGCCCGGAACCAGAGGGGATCCGGCGGCAGGGGCGGACCTTGGGTTTGCCCCTGGGCCGAATCGAGCTGGCCGCAGGCGCCTTCGGTATCGCCGGCGGCGAGCGCGCGCTCGATCTGCTGCCGCGGATCGATGGCCGCCTGCCGCGCCGTCGATTGGGCGAGCGCCAGCGCGGCGTCGGCAAAGCCCATCGCGTTGAGGCGCTCGGCGCGCAACGGTAACAGCGGGTCACTCCCCGCCGGCACATTGGGAGATGCCGCCGCCGTGGTGAGGAGGCGCAGCTGGAGATCGCGCAAAGCCGGCACGCCGACCGGCGCCGGCAATTGCGGGATCAGCGGGATCAGCCGAGACGTGTCGGAGCCGAGCCAGAGGTTGGCACCGAGGTCGGCGCCGATCGAGGGTGGCGGGGCCTCGGCCGGCGGTTGTGCCGCTGCCGGCATCGGTGCAGGTGCGGGCATCGCTCCGGTGGCGCCCGGCACCACGGTGGGCGCGGGGGTGGGCGCGGGCAGCGGTTGCCCGGTCGGCGGTGGCGGCAGCGGTTGGGCGCTGATCCCCGAACCGCCGGAAGGTGGCGGCGGTGCGCTGTTCGCGGGCGGTTCGGGCACGGTGAGGTCGGTCGGCGGATTGAGCGCCAACGCCGCCGTCGAGACGAGGCAGCCGGCGATCAGAGCCGGCGCGATCGCCGTCAGGAGCTTCGGATGGAGCCTCACGTGCGGAATGAAGGAAGGGCCGGCGGCGTCACTGCAACGACAGCCGGTCGTTGGGGATCTGCACCTCCATCTTGGTGGTCGATGGCGGCTGCTGGTAAGTGCCGAGGAAAATGACGCCCCCGGCCAGCACGACCACGATGACGACGAGCAGTCCGGCAAAGATTCGAGCCATGTCCAAGTGCTTGATATGAAAAGGTTCGCCGGGCCGACGCGGGCCGCTGCGATCGCCGGTTAACTTGCCATAGGGCTCAGGCTGTATGCTAGTGTGGAAATTGCTCGGCACCTGGGGTGGGCTTGAGTGAAAGGGTTTGGAAGCGGGCGGCGAACGAGATGAAGCACGGCGTGATCGAAGGTATCCCGGAGCGCAGCATCGTGCTGGTCGGGCTGATGGGGGCCGGCAAGAGCTGCATCGGCAAGCGGCTGGCGCAGCATTTCGGCCTCCCCTTCGTCGACGCCGACAAGGAGATCGAGGCCGCCGCCGGCTGCAGCATCACGGATTTCTTCGAGGTGCATGGCGAGCAGGCCTTCCGCGACGGCGAACGTCGGGTGATCGCGCGCCTGCTCGGCAACCCGACCCATGTTCTGGCGACGGGCGGCGGCGCTTTCATGGATCCGCAGACGCGCAAGCTGATCAAGGATAAGGCGATCTCGATCTGGCTCAGGGCCGAGCTCGAACAGCTGCTGAAGCGCGTTGCCCGGCGCAACGACCGGCCGCTGCTGAAGAATGTCGATCCGAGGCAGAAGCTGAACGAGCTGATCGAAGTCCGATATCCGGTCTATGCCGAGGCCGACGTCACCGTCGACAGCGCCGACGGTCCGCCGGAGATGACGCTCGACCGCGTGCTCGACGCGCTGGAACCCTTTCTGCAACCGCCACGCCGCTCGGCGTCCGCGCCATGATCGATCGGCCGGGGATCGATCGGCCGGGGATCGATCGGCTGACCGTCGATCTCGGCTCCCGCAGCTACGACATCCTGATCGGCCGTGGCCTGATCGCCGAGGCCGGCCGGCTGATGCAGCCGATCCTGCGCCAGAAGCGGGCGGTCATCGTCACCGACGAGAACGTGGCTCGACTCCATTTGGAGGCACTCGAGCGAGCGCTCGGTGGCGCCGGCATTGCCGCCGACAGCTTCGTGCTGGAAGCCGGCGAGCAGACCAAGAGCTTCGCCGGACTGGAAGGCTTGATCTCTCAGCTTCTCGAAAGCGGCATCGAGCGGCGCTCGACCCTGGTTGCGCTCGGCGGCGGCGTCGTCGGCGACCTGACGGGTTTCGCCGCGGCGATCGCGCTGCGCGGCATCGATTTTGTGCAGATCCCGACCACACTGCTCGCCCAGGTCGATTCCTCGGTCGGCGGCAAGACCGGGATCGACACGCCGCAGGGCAAGAACCTGGTCGGTGCCTTCCACCAGCCGCGCCTCGTGCTGGCCGACACGGCCACCCTGGATACACTGCCGCGACGCGAGATGCTGGCCGGTTACGCCGAAGTCGCGAAATACGGCCTCATCGACGATCCCGGCTTCTTCTCCTGGCTCGAGGCCAACGGACTCGACGTGATCGAGCGGGTCGATGGGGCCTTGCGCCATGCCGTGCTGACCAGCTGCCGGGCGAAGGCGCGTATCGTCGCGGCCGACGAGCGCGAGCAGGATGCGCGGGCCCTGCTCAATCTCGGCCACACTTTTGCCCATGCTCTCGAAGCCGAATGCGGTTTTTCCGACGAGTTGCTGCATGGCGAGGCGGTCGCTATCGGCATGGTGCTCGCCTTCGAGCTTTCCGCACGGCTCGGACTCGCCGGCATCGAGGATGCCGCGCGGGTGCAGCGCCATCTCGCCAGCGTCGGGTTGCCCACCTCGCCCACCTGGATCGACGGCCGAGACTGGTCGGCCGAGCGCCTGATCCGGCACATGGGCCGCGACAAGAAGGTGAAGGACGGCCGCATCGCCTTCGTGCTCGCACGCGGCATCGGCCGGGCCTTCTTCCCCGGCCATGCCGAAACGGACGAGATCGCGGCGCTGCTGGAAACCGCCATCGCCGCCTGAGCCATTTCGCATCGGCGCCGCGGCAAAGCTGCGCCTCTCTGGTCATTGATCACGGTTGAACGCCATGATTATACCCATTCTCCTCTTCGTCCTCCTGCTGATCTGCTCCGGCTTCTTCGCCGGATCGGAGACCGCTCTCACCGCCGCCTCCAAGGCGCGCATGCTGGCCCTCGCCAACCAGGGCACGGTGCCCGCACAGCGCGTAATGCGGCTCCGCGAGAAGATGGAGCGCGTGATCGCGACCGTGCTGCTCGGTAACACCTTCGTCAATGCCGCGACCGCCGCGCTGACCACCGCGTTCCTGACCGAGGAGTTCGGCGAGCGCGGCACGATGCCGCTGATTGCCGCCGTCATCACGACGATCTTCCTCTTCATCTTCAGCGAGGTGCTCCCGAAGACCTTCGCCATCAACAACGCCGACCGGTTCTCGCTGGTCGTTGCACCCGCCGTGCAATTCTTCGTCTGGCTGAGCTATCCGGTGACCCAGGTGACGCAGTTCATCTGCAGCGGGCTCCTGAGACTCTTCGGCCTCAAGATCGTCAACCAGCCCGGCGCCGAGGAGCGGATGGAGGAGCTGCGCGGCGCGATCGAGCTGCATGCCGGCTCGGTCGAGGAGATCCAGGACACCGGGCAGATGCTGCACTCGATCCTCGACCTCGACGACGTGCCGGTCTCCGACATCATGGTGCATCGGCGCAACATGACCATGATCGATGCCGACCTGCCGTGCGAGGAGATCGTCAGCCTGGCACTCAACAGCCCGCATACCCGGATCCCCATCTATCGCGGCGAGCCGGACAACATCATCGGCGTGCTGCACGCCAAGGAACTGCTGCGCGCCATGCACGCCAACCAATGGAAGCTCCAGGGGCTGGACATTCCGGCGCTCGCATCGAAGCCGTGGTTCATCCCGGACAGCACCAATCTCCTGGCCCAGCTCGAGGCGTTCCGCGCCCGGCACGAGCATTTCGCGATCGTGGTCGATGAATACGGCGCCCTCATGGGCATCGTGACGCTCGAGGACATCCTGGAAGAGATCGTCGGCGACATCTCCGACGAACACGACATCAAGGTCTCCGGCGTCGCCGCCGAGGCGGACGGCAGCTTCGTGATGGACGGCACGGTGACGATCCGCGATTTGAACCGGGAGTTCGGCTGGCAATTGCCGGACGACCATGCCTCGACCGTCGCCGGCCTCGTGATGTACGAAGCGCGACGCATCCCGATGGTGGGTCAGGTCTTCGTGTTCTACGGCTTCCGCTTCGAAATTCTCGACCGGAGGCGCAACCAGATCACGCGACTGAAGGTGACGCCGCCTGCAGTCGAGGACGGCAAGAGCGCCCAGACGCCGGCGGAAGCCACGCCGGGCACCACCGTCACCGTCACCGTTGCGCCGGGGGACGAAGGTCGCAAGCCGGGCGGCGGGACCACCGGGGCTGCTGCATGAACCGCCCGGTGGCACCCGCCGGGACGCGCGAGCTGCTGCACAAGCGCAGCTTCGAGTTCGCGGGCTATCTCCGTGCGGACGGCCTCTATGAGATCGAAGGCCGGATGACCGACCGCAAGAGCTATGCCTTCCCCAACGACTGGCGCGGCGAGATCGCGGCCGACGAGCCGCTGCACGACATGCGCGTCAAGGTGACACTCGACGACGCGTTCGAAGTGATCGACGTGGTGGCCGAGACCGCCGCCAGTCCCTACGAGGTCTGCCCCGCGGTCACGCCGAGCTTTGCCGCTCTCAGAGGCGCCAGGATCGGCCGCGGCTGGACCGCGCTCCTCAGGGAGAAGTTCGGCGGCGTTCGGGGCTGCACGCATCATGTCGAGCTGCTGCGCAGCCTGGCGACAGTGGCCTTTCAGACCATCTATGGAGAGCAGCAGCGCCGCCGGCGCGAGAGCGGCACGCAGCCGCCGGTCGAGAAGCACGCGAGCGGCAAGCGCCCCGGCTTCATCGATACTTGCCACGCACTCGCCGCTGATGGCGAAATCGTGAGAGCCGGCTGGCCGGAATTCTATCGACCGAAGGGCTAGCCTAGCCGGCGCTCTTCTTGCCGCGCGGCTTGCCGTGGCCGGCCGTGCGATGGCCGGCCTCGGTGGCCGCGTCCCGGAAATAGCCGAGCAGATGGACGCGGATCGCCGCGGTCATGCTATAGGGTCCGCGCCGGCGTGCGACGGTGGTGCAGAATTCGTGCAGCGAGAGACCCTCGCGCTCCGCCGCCTCCTGCAGCGCATCCCACATTTCCGGCTCCATGCGCAGACTGGTTCGCCTGCCCGCCACAGTGACGTTGCGGGCAATCATTGCCGCTTTCGGCCTTCTAGCCATGCTTGTTCCGACCCCGAGTTCATCGCGCGGCGCGCTTCGCCGCTTCGATGCCGTCCCAAATGCTACACCCGATTGCGCTTATCGCTAGATGTTATTCACGGGCAAGTCAACCGGGTTGCAGACTTTTTCGCTTCAATCCTAGTGGTTTAGGAAACATTGCCGGGTACTGTTGTATGCCGATCACGACTCGCCCGGTGCCCGCGCCGTGATGGCCAGCGCATGCACCGGTCCGGCGAGTTCCTCGGCGAGGAGGCCGTAGATCAGCCGCTGCCGTTCGAGCCGCGACTTGCCTGCAAACTCGGCACTCCGAATCGAGACCCGAAAATGCGTCTCGCCGCCTTCGCGCCAGCCGCCGTGCCCGCGATGCCGCTCGCTCTCGTCGAGCACGTCGAGCGCGTCGGGGGCGAGTGCCGTCGTGAGCTTACGGATGATTGTCTCTCTGACGGATTCCACGGGGGATGTCACGCGTGACGGGGTTCCATGGCCGCGATGCAGATGGCGCGGAGAGCCGCCATTGCTCGCCCGCGAGAGCGTCACCATATCTCCATCGTCCACGTGAGACAATTCGATCCGACCGACCTTCGCGGCCCGCCAACTTGCTTCGGTGCGGGCCCCTCCTTCATACTGCGAGCATGGTGAAGCGCCATTACATTCCCGACCCGCCGCCGCACACGACGCGCTGCCATCATGCAGGATGCGAGGCGGAGGGGCTTTATCGCGCGCCGAAATCGCCGAAGGAGCTGAACCAGTACTATTGGTTCTGCCTCGACCATGTGCGCGAATACAACAAGGCCTGGGATTTCTACGCCGGCATGGACACGGCGCAGATCGAGCGCCAAGTGCGTTTCGACACGGTGTGGCAGCGCCCGACTTGGCCGCTCGGCTCGTGGGGCACCAGCGCCGCCAGCCGCCGCTTCGCCGGCATCGACGAGACCGAGTTCATGCCGGACGACGTGCGCGAGGCGATCAATGCGCGCATGAACGCCGCCGAGAAGCGGGCCAAGGCCGAACGTCAACGCCGCAGCCAGTCGCATGCGACCAAGGAAGAAGCGGCGCTCGCGGTGCTCGATCTCGCACCGCCCGTCACTTGGACGGAGATCCGCGCCCGCTATAAGTCGCTGGTGAAGCGCCTGCATCCCGATGCCAATGGCGGCGACAAGAGCGCCGAGGAGCAGCTGAAGCTGGTCAACCAGGCCTATGGCATGCTGAAGGCTGCCGCAGCGGAGGCATAGCGCGCGTGACCGGCGCTGGAAGCCTCCGGCGCGTCCGGACCTCGACCTTGGAGATCGCGTTCGAGGAGCACGGACCTTCGGACGGCGTTCCCGTCTTCCTGATGCACGGCTTCCCCGACGACGCCCGCACCTGGGATGGCGTCGCGGCACCGCTTGCCGCCGAGGGATGCCGTGTCATCGTGCCCTATCTCCGCGGCTATGGACCGACGCGTTTTCTCTCGACGAGCACCATGCGCTCGGGCCAGCAGGGCGCCATCGGCTGTGACCTGAAGGAGCTGATGGAAGCGCTTGGCGTCGAGCGGGCCGTGCTCGCGGGCTATGACTGGGGCGGCCGCGCTGCCTGCATCGTGGCGGCACTCTGGCCGGAGCGGGTCCGCGCGCTGGTGTCGATCTGCGGCTACAACATCCAGGACATCGCCAGGAATGCGCGGCCCGAGCCGGCGCGCATCGAGTGGCGCTACTGGTATCAGTGGTATTTCAACACGGCGCGCGGCATCGCCGGCCTCATGCAGAACCGGCACGAGATCTGCCCTCTGTTGTGGCGCATGTGGTCGCCGAACTGGGCGTTCGACGACGCGACCTATGCGGCGACCGGCGCCTCGTTCGACAATCCCGACTTCGTCGATGTCGTGATCCATTCCTACCGCCACCGCTATCAGGCGGCGCCGGGCGATCCCGCCTTCACGGAAGTCGAGCGCCGCCTCGCCGCACGACCGAAGATCGCGGTGCCCACCATCGTGCTGCATGGCGCGGCCGACGCGGTCGATCTTCCCGAGCTCTCCGAGCAGGACGCTCCGCAGTTCACCGCCTCATATCGGCGCGAGGTGGTGCCAGTCGCCGGGCACTTCCTGCCCCGCGAGGCACCGCGGAAAGTGGTCGATGCGGTTATCGAGCTGGTCGGTGCGACGTCGGCCTGAGCGCTAAGGCTGCGCGTTGCCGCTGTCGGGAATCGTGATGCGATTTCCGGTCTTGTCCGCGGCGTCGGGATCGGCGCAACGCCCCGACCAGACCCGGACCCCCGAGCCGGCGGCAAGCGAGGTCTGGCGGCGCAAGTGATCGCAGCTCTCGCCGACGCCGGAGGCATTGGTCTCGGTGCCGGCGATCGGCTGGCCGCTGAGGTCCAGCCGGCGAATCACGGTCTGGCCACCGATCGAAGCGATGCTGATGATGGCGGGACCATCCGGCAGCGTCGCGCGCACGGTCTCGACCTCATGCGACGGCATCGGTCCGCCGTTGAGCGCGATCGAAACGAGATTGCGATAGGTGTCGCCGAAGCCGGGCGTGGTCGAATGGTAGTCGCCGGCGGCGATCATCCAGTCGCCGGATTTCTGCTCCAGCGCCGAGAGGAAGAGCGCGCCGTAGTCGACATTGCTGATGGGATCGAGAGCGGTCGCGAGATCGGGAAACGCGTTCGGGTGGAAGTTGAGGCTGATCTGCATGCAGCCGACATCGATATTGACGTTGCTCTCGACGCGGAACTGCTGGAGTGCCGCGAGCGCCTCCTGCTTGGTCGGATAGTAGTGCGGCACGCCGCCGACGTTGAGCGTCCAAGGCCAAGGCTTGGTGATGACGCCATAGGGGCTGCCGCTCGACTCGACCCGGGCGATGGCTTTCAGAAGGCCCGGCGGCATGCCGTAATGCGCTTCCTGCTTGGCGATCTCACCGAGGCAAAGATCGCCGTCATCGGCATAGGACGGGTGCGAGAACGCGAACACCGTCGCGGCGCCGAGCGCGGCTGCCAGCTCGCGCAACCGGCGCGAACCCCAAACCCGGCCCATCTCGAACCCCACCGCAGGATTCCCCATGGCTCAGCAATGCCACGAGCCGGCAGGGTTTGCAAACCGTTGCCACCGGTTCTCCAGCCCGGCCCGCGAAACCCGAAAGCAACGGCGGCGTCGCGGCTGTGCGCAAGTTTGTTGACCTTGCAAGAAGCGAGTCGCAGGCTCATGCGGGATGTGGGACCCGAGGGATGCGCCGGAGCGGATCCAGGCACTCGGCGCCTGGTGGGACGCGTTGGCCCGGGCCGGGCCGCCCGGCGGTGGCCCGCCCGAACGCGCGGCGGTGGACATCGCCCAGCTGAAGCCGCTGCTCCCTTATCTCATGCTCATGGAGTTCAGGACCGATCCCTTCGTCGTCCGCTATCGGTTGACCGGAACCAAGATCGACGAATGGGTGGGGACCAATGTCACCGGTCGCACGCTGAACGAGTTCCTCGCGACCGACAAGACCGGCGCCTCGGCCTATCTTATGTCGTGCTACGAGTATTGCTGGCGGACCGGCGAGCCGGTCGTCGGGGCCTATGACTGGCCGAGCGTTTCGGGGAATCCCCTGCGCATCTGGTTCGGCATGTATCCGTTGAAGCTCGATGGGGCGATTCGGCAATGCTTGGTCATCGAGGATTTCGAGTCGCTGCCGGAGGATGCCGAGCCCCTGCCCTGGCTCGCCGCGCGCGGCGGCCGGTAGCGACCCCGCCGGCCGTGACCTGTGGCACAGGGCGTCTCGCTTTTCCCAGCGCCGCCGTGTATGAAAGCTGACGTCGCTCGATCTTCGCGAACCGGAAATACCGCTATCGGAACGTTAAGGGGATAGCCAATGCGATCGATCGTTTTCGCCATATTGACCTTGGCCGCAACCGGCCTGCTCGGGGCCTGCGGCCACACCGCCAAGCCCGCCCCCGCCGCGCAGATGGCGAGCGGCGAGAAGGTGGTGATCACCCAGGGGACCTGGAACGCCTTCATCAACTACAAACAGTGGCTGATGCCGAAGAGCTATTCCGCCCCGGTGGGCGAGGGCTACTTCGCCGTCACCAAGGACGGGCGCGGCTGGGGTCTCGCCGGCTGCCCGGACAACAGCTGCGACATGGGCAGTCTGCATGAGAGCGACGCGATCAACGAGTGCTCGACCCGCAACGGCGGCGCGCCTTGCATGATCTTCGCCCATCAGGACCAGATCGTCGTTCCCTACGAGATCGCGCAGTAGCTCCTGGCCGCGGGTCGACCGCGCTCCGGTGCGGAACCGGAGCGCAGGGCTTTCCGTTTTCGCAACCCGGCCCCGCCCCCATGCCCCTGGTCAGGGCGGGGCAAAGCCGCTAAAACCTTGCCGGCCCGGAGGTATCGCGCTGCGGCGGTGCCGGGCTCGCTCAACCTATTGAAATTATTCGACCTTCACCCCATCTGATCAGCCTGGAATTCGCGCCGATGGCCTTGCAAGCTTCCGCCTCGACCAAGAACGGATCCGCCTACGATAAGTCCACTCTGCCGGACATCACCATCTCCGTGCGCCAGCAGTTCGGGCTCGATTCCGACATGCAGGTCCCGGCCTACAGCCAGCGCGCCGAGCATGTGCCGGACATCGACGAGGCCTATCGCTTCGACCACGACACCACGATGGCGATCCTGGCCGGCTTCGCCCATAACCGGCGCGTGATGATCCAGGGCTATCACGGCACCGGCAAATCGACCCATATCGAGCAGGTCGCCGCCCGCTTGAACTGGCCCTGCATCCGCATCAACCTCGACAGCCATATCAGCCGCATCGATTTGATCGGTAAGGACGCGATCGTCCTCAAGGACGGCAAGCAGGTGACCGAGTTCCGCGAGGGCCTGCTTCCCTGGGCGCTGCAGCACGCGACCGCGCTGGTGTTCGACGAATACGATGCCGGCCGCCCGGATGTGATGTTCGTGATCCAGCGCGTGCTCGAGGTCGAGGGCAAGCTCACCCTGCTCGATCAGAACCGCATCATCCGCCCGCATCCGGCGTTCCGCCTGTTCTCGACGGCGAACACGGTCGGGCTCGGCGACACGACCGGGCTCTATCACGGCACGCAGCAGATCAACCAGGGCCAGATGGACCGCTGGAACATCGTCGCGACGCTCAACTACCTGCCGCACGACGCCGAGTGCGAGATCGTCCTCGCCAAGGCGCCGAGCTACGACAGCGACGACGGCAAGCGGACGATCTCGGCCATGGTGGCGCTCGCCGACCTGACGCGCGCCGGCTTCATCAACGGCGACATCTCGACCGTGATGTCGCCGCGCACGGTCATCACCTGGGCCGAGAACGCGAAGATCTTCAACGACGTCGCCTTCGCCTTCAAGGTCACCTTCCTCAACAAGTGCGACGAGATCGAGCGCGCCACCGTCGCCGAGTACTACCAGCGCTGCTTCGGCCGCGAGCTGCCCGACAGCGGCGTCAAGGCCACGCTGGTCTGAGAAGCCGAGGATGCGGTACAGCGCTCGTCGAGCATGGCGGTGAGGTTGCCGGCGACGCCGACCATGCGGCGCGCGCCCAGCGCCTCGACGCGCGCCTGCTCGACGGCGTCGTAGATCGCCCGCGCGGTCTCGCCCGCCGGCATGCGCCGCTGGTGGATCGCGTCGTCGTGATAGCGCAGGCGAAGCGCGAGCGCGTCGGCCGAGCCGCGGAGCTGCGCCGCCTCGGTGAGCGAAAGGTCGCGGCCCGGCGTGGGCAGCTTGACGCGCGGCCCCGCCGCGCTCGCCGGCTCGGCACCGTAGGTCACGGTGACCTCGCCGCGCTCGGCGATGGCGCGCACCGTCGCCGCGGTCGAGCGCTTGAAGATCTCCGCCGGGGTCTCGCTGTCCTTCATGCCGCGTCTCGGGCCTTCGCGGGGGTTAGACCAGCGTCGCCTTGATGCCGCTCTCCGGGAGCTCGCTGCCGAAGCAGCGCTGGTAGTACTCGGCCACCGTGGCGCGCTCGATCTCGTCGCACTTGTTGAGGAAGGTGACCTTGAAGGCGAAGGCGATGTCGCCGA
>DATKMF010000242.1:0-11692 GCA_035542015.1 Candidatus Cybelea sp. | reverse complement strand
GCGCAGGGGCGGCCGGTGACCGTGCGCACGCTCGATGCCGGCGGGGACAAGCCGATCCCGGGTCTCACCATCGACGGCGAGGCCAATCCATTCCTGGGATTGCGTGGGCTCCGGCTCTCGCTGAAGCGGCCAGAAGTTTTTCGGATCCAGTTGCGCGCACTCTGCCGCGCGGCTGTGACCGGTTCCGTCAAGATCATGCTGCCCATGGTGACTGTGCCCGGAGAGCTGGAAGAGGCCCGCCTGCATCTCGATGCAGTTGTCGCGGAGCTGGATGCGGGAAAAATCGCGCATCGCCGACCACCCCTCGGCATTATGGTCGAGGTGCCGAGCGTTGCGCTGACGCCCGAGCGCTTTGCCGTCGATTTCTTCTCCATCGGGTCCAACGATCTCACGCAGTATGTGATGGCGGCGGCGCGAGATCTCGATTCCGTCGCCCATCTCGCGAACGCCGCCGATCCCGCGGTGCTGTCGCTGATCGCGCGCGTTGCAGAATATGGTGAGAAGGCCGGAATCGAAGTGAGCCTTTGCGGCGATGCCGCTTCGGACGTGAATCTAGTTCCGCACCTGCTGCGCGCGGGTTTGCGGCGGCTCTCCGCGGCACCCGGCGTAGTCGGGCGGGTGAAGGCCGCGATCGCCAGCGTCGATCTCGGGAAGTGACATGGCGGACGATCGCGATGATGTACGGGAGCAGGCCGGCAGCGCCGTTGCCGGCTACAAGCGCGTGCTTGCCCATGTGTTGGAGAACCGGCCGTCGGGCACGCGCCAGCGGCTCGCCGTGGCGCTCGGCAAGAACCGCAGCTTCGTCTCCCAGATCGCCAATCCGGCCTATGCCACGCCGATCCCGGCCCAGCACCTCGATCTCATCTTCGAGGTTTGCCTGTTTCCGGCTGTCGAACGAAAGGCGTTTCTCGATCACTACGCGCGCGCGCATCCGGGGAAGCTGGAGCGCACGCGTCATCGCAAGGATCATCGGCTGCGGCCGGTCACGGTCTACGTGCCGGATCTCGAGGACGAGGCCAAGAACCATGCGCTGGACCGGTTGCTGGCGGACATCGCCGCTCGGATCGGCAAGCTGACGGACTCGAGCTGATCGCTTAAAGCCGTCGAAAGAGATAGGAGGGAAGGCATGAAGAAACTGATCAACGCCGTGGATGAAGTGCTTCATGAAAGTCTCGATGGTTTCGCCGCTGCGCATGCTGACATCGTGACGCTGGGCGCCGATCGTCTGTTCGTGCGTCGGCGTCGTCTCAAGCCTGGCAAGGTGGCGCTGTTGTCGGGCGGCGGATCCGGCCACGAGCCGTTGCATGCGGGGTTCGTCGGCCATGGCATGCTGGACGCCGCCTGTCCTGGCCAGGTTTTTACCTCGCCCACGCCGGACCAGATGGCGGCGGCAGTCGCCGCGATCGACCAGGGTGCCGGCACGCTCTTCATCGTCAAGAACTATGAAGGGGACGTGATGAACTTCGAGATGGCTGCCGACATGGCCGAGAAGCCGGTGAAGACCGTCCTGGTCGATGACGATGTGGCGGTGGAGAAATCCACATATTCGACGGGGCGCCGCGGCGTCGCCGGCACGATGATCGTGGAGCGCATCATTGGGGCGGCAGCGGAGGCGGGCGCCTCATTGGACGAGGTACAGGCACTCGGCAAGGACGTGAACGCGCGCACGCGCTCCATGGGTGTCGCGCTCACAAGCTGCACGGTGCCCGCGGCCGGCAAGCCGACCTTCACCATCGGCGACGACGAGATGGAAATAGGCGTCGGCATCCACGGCGAACCGGGGCGGCGGCGCGTCAAGCTCGCCAGCGCCGACGCGATCGCCGGCGAGATGCTGGGCGCGGTTCTGGGCGATCTCGCGCCGAAGAGCGGGGCGGAGGTCATCCTGCTCGTGAACGGCTTCGGCGGGACGCCCTTAATGGAGCTCTATCTGATGTGCCACGCCGCCAACCGCGTGCTCGCCGGCCACAATGTGAAGCCGGTGAGAACGCTGGTCGGATCCTATGTCACGTCGCTGGACATGGCCGGCTGCTCGCTCACGGTCTCGCTGGTGGATCATGAGCTGCTGAATCTCTGGGATTCACCGGTGCATACGGCGGCGCTGCGCTGGGGGATGTAGTCCCTCAATCGGCCACAGCGACGGCCTGAGCCTGGCCACCGCGGGGCGGGCGGTTGGAGCGGCGCAGCAGCAGGAGCAGCGGGATCGCCGCCAGGGTCACCCACATCATAAGCTGGAAATCATTCAAGTACGCGATGGTCGCCGCTTGGCGCGTGACCTCGGCGTTGAGTGTTGCGAGGCCGCGCGTACTATCGAGCGACCAGGCTTGCGGCAGGTAAGGCGCCTGCATCATCGGGTTGAACGCCGTCACGTTCTCCGCAATGACCTCGTGGTTGACCTGGGTGTATTCCGAGACGAGCGCGGTCACCACCGAGATGCCGATGCTGCTGCCGATGTTGCGCAGCAGGCTGAAGAGGCCGGTGCCCTCGGTGCGAAGCTTCGGGTCGAGAGTCGAGAAGGTGATGGCGCTCAAAGGCACAAAGATGAACCCGAGACCTAGCCCCTGGATGATGCCGCTTTCGACCAGCGTCTGCTGGTCGGTGTCGAGGTTGAAGCCGACCATTTGCCAGAGCGAGTAGGAGGTCATCAACAGGCCGGTGAGGATCAGCAGACGCGCATCGACCTTCCCGACCATGCGGCCGACGATCATCATGGCGACCATGGTGCCGATGCCGCGCGGCGCCAACACGAAGCCGACGGTGATGACCGGATAGCCTTTCAGGTTCTGCAGGAAGGGTGGCAGCAGCGCCATGGTCGCCAGCAGCACAATGCCGACCATGAAGATGAAGAAGAGGCCGGTGACGAGATTGCGGTCCGTGAACAGGCGCGGCGTGATGAACGGATGCTCGTGTGTCAGCATGTGCACGATGAACATGTAGAAGGCGAGGCCGGCGATCACGGCCTCGGCGATGATCTCGTTCGAGGAGAACCAGTCCTTGAGCTCGCCGCGGTCGAGCAGCATCTGCAAGGCGCCGATCGACAGGCTCAAGAGCCCGAAGCCGACGAAATCGATCGGCCGGTTGCGGTCCTGCGGGGTCTCGTGCACGAAGGCGAGGATGCCGAGCAGCGCCATGATGCCGAAGGGCAGATTGATGAAGAATACCCAGCGCCAATTGTAGTACTCGGTCAAATAGCCGCCGAGCGTCGGGCCCAGGATCGGGCCGACCATCACGCCCACACCCCAGAGTGCCATGGCGGAGCCGTGCTTCTCGCGCGGGTAGGTGTCGAGCAGCACCGACTGCGAGAGGGGCACGAGCGCTGCGCCGAACACGCCCTGCAGCAGCCGGAAGAGCACCATCTGGTCAAGCGTGGCGGCGATGCCGCAGAGCATGGAGGCTATGGTGAAGCCGACCACCGACCAGACGAACAAACGCTTGCGCCCGAGCTTGGCGCTCAAGAACCCGGTCGGCGGTGTAAAGATCGCCGCGGCGACGATGTAGGAGGTCAGCACCCAGGAGACCTGGTCCTGGGTCGCAGAGAGGCTGCCCTGCATATGTGGCAGGGCGACGTTTGCGATCGTGGTGTCCAACGCCTGCATGATCGTCGCCAGCATGATCGAGCAGGTGACGAGCAGCGGGTGAACCGCCGGTTTGCTCGCGTTCACGGCGGCGTCACTACTTGCCTCCGCCGATCCAGGCGAAGGCGGAGTGGATCAGCGCCGGCAGGGAACGATGGTGCTGGGTGTCGATCGAGACCTCGACGCTCATGCCGGCACGCAAAGGCGGCTGGCCTTCGGCCGGAAGGATACGCAGCCGCACGGGGATGCGCTGCACCACTTTCACCCAGTTGCCGGTCGAGTTTTGCGCGGGCAGCGCACTGAACTCCGAGCCGGTCGCGGGATCGATGCTCTCGACCTCGGCCTTGAAGGCGACGTCGGGATAAGTGTCGACAGTCACCGTCGCCTCCTGCCCGGGGCGGACATAGGTCATGTCCGTCTCCTTCAAATTGGCATCGACCCAGACGTCGTTCGAGGTGACCAGGCTGAAGGCAGGGCGGCCGGCGGTAAGATATGTGCCGGGCCGGACGTTGTCGACCTGGCTCACCGTGCCGTCGCCCGGCGCATAGATCGTGGCGTGACTGAGATCGAGCTTTGCCTGATCCACCTTGGCCTCGGCGGCGCGGACGCGCGGATGATCTTCCGGCGCGATGTCGGGATTGCCGTTGAGGTCGGAGAGAATGCGCTGGATGTCCTGCTTCACGCTGGCGACATTGCTCTGTGTGACGCTGTACTGGTTGCGCGCCTCGTCGTAGTCGGATTCCGAGATCGTCTTCGCCGCGAACAGCTTCTCTCGCCGCGCATATTCGCGTTGGGCGAGCCCGACATTGTCCTGCGCCATCTGCAGATCGGCCTGGCGCTGGCGATAGGCGGCCTTCTGTGCCTCGATATTGTTCTTGGCGGCGTCGAGGTCCGCCTTCGCCCCGGCGAGCGCTATTTGCAGCGGCGCGGGATCGATGCGGAGCAACGGTTCGCCCTGCTTGACGGGCTCGTTCTCATGCACCAGCACCTCGACCACGCGGCCGGAGATCTCCGGGGCGATCGAGACCATATGGGCATGGATATAGGCGTTGTCCGTGCCTTCGTAGCGTCCGCCTGTCGCGTAGATGTAAGCCGAGGCGGCGATCACGAGGACGGGGCCGAGCGCCATCAAGGCGCGGCGCCAGCGCCGGCGCTTCCGGAAGGCAAGGGTGATGCCGTCGCTCTCCGGCAAGGCGGCTGGCGCACTGCCAGGCGCTGAAGTGGGAGCGGCAGTGTCGGGGGCGGAACCGGAATCAGGCCTTCTCAATGGCTCGGGCATTCGGGTGACGTTCAGTGTTGGAAGTGTCCGGCGCGGCAGGCTTGGCGGCGGGATCGCGGCCGGAGAGATTGGCGCGCACGTTCAGGAGAAGGTCGGCGAGTTGCCGCCGTTCCTCGGCGCTCAAGCTCCCGAGCGCGACCTCGTAGGTCGCCGAGGCGAGCCGATGAAATTGCTCCATCAGGGGCTTCGCAGTTTCGGTCAAATAGAGGCGGCGGACGCGCCGGTCCACCGGATCGGGGCGCCGTTCGACCCAGCCGGCCGCCTCCAGCCGGTCGATCAGCCGAACGAGCGTAATGGGCTCGATATCCAGCACGTCGGCGAGCGCGGCCTGGCTGGTGCCTTCGGTTCGTTCCAGATTGGCGAGCACCGCCCATTGAGCACGTGTGAGCCCGCTGCTCTTGGACCGCCGCTCGAAATCGCGCCGCATCAGCCGCGCCGTGTCATGCAGCAGAAATCCAAACGTCGGCTCTTTCATGTCGGAAATCGTCTATGTAGGCCATCACTGTCGGACGATAATATATGTATTGCTTATTATATCGTCAAGCAGATGACTGCTGATCGGGGCGCCATACCGCCCGATAAGCTACGGGTCTTTCACGATTTCTTTACCAAGACGCTCAACTATTGCTTAGCCGAATCGCCCCTAATCTTACGGCGTGCTCCTGGGGCCAGGTGTCCTTGGCCGGACCGTTCCTAGGAAAATGATCAATACAACAAGGGGTAGGCGGGGGCATCCCCAGGCGTTCATGCAAATCGCAAGTTGCCATCGGAATGTCCTAGCTCTGCTACTCTTTTTCGTTGCAGGAATCGCTCCTGCGCATGCCTTCACATTCGATCTCGGCGAGAGCACCGTGGCCTTCGGCCTGACTTGGGCAGAGATCGGTGCCATAGGCTTTGTGCTCGGCGCGATCATCGCGGCGCCGGTGACCACCTGGTGGCTCGTGAGGTGGCGTCAGCGAAACCTCGGCGATCGGCAGGAACTCGAGCAGCGAGCCCGCCTGCCAGACGAGAATCCCAATCCGGTGCTGCGCCTCGATGCTGCGGGCAATGTCGCCTATGGCAATGCGGCGGCGAGACGGATGATGGCGCTGGCGACCGGTGATCCTGAACGTGCCAAGGCATGGCGCGATCTGTGCAACGAAATGCGCAATGCTGGTCCGTGTGAGCGGATGTTCGAGATCGGCGCCTTCGCCTTCCTGTTGCGGACGCCGGGGCCAGCGGCCGGTGATGGCCTTGCGATCTACGGTAACGACATCTCCAGCCTGGTGGCCCACGAGCGCAAGCTGTCGGACAGCGAGTCCAAACTCGCACTGGCGACCCGCACCGCCCGCCTTGGGCTCTTCGAGGTCGAAGTTGCCGCGCGCACGATCTCCTACAACGACATCTATGCTTGGCAGGTCGGCCTCACCCCGGCAGCCAATCGGGAGCCCCTGGAGGTCTGGGTGGATCGCGTCCATCCCGATGACCGCCATTATGTCCTGCTGACGGTCGAGGATTTCATGGCCGGGCGGGCGGGGAGCTACCGCGTCGAGCATCGGCTGAGCAACGGTCGCGGCGGATGGATCTGGGTTTCCGCCATCGCCGAGGTGATGGAGATCGACCCAACCGGAATGCCGAAACGCATCATGGGCTCGCATCTCGATATCACCGATCTCAAGGCATCGGAGTCGGCCCTCGACCGCCTGAACAAGCGAAGCTCTGCCCAGCTCGATCTCGTCTCGCTGGGCGATTCAGGTTCCGAGCAACGGGTTTTGCGGCGCGCCGCCGAGCATGCGGCAAAGCTGACGGAGAGCGTCAGCGGCGTATTCCACGTGCTGCAGGCGGACGGCTCGATCGAAGCATCCTACGGCTTCGGACCGAAGATCGAGCGCGGTGGCCTTGGCGTCAGCTGGCGCGAGGGCGAGATCCGTGAGTCCGGCCGGCCGGTCGGGCGACTGGAAATCTCCGGCAAGCAGGAGCGCTACCTGCCGGAAGACGAACTCACGCTCCACGTGATCGGCATGGAGGCATGGCGCCTGGTGCAACGGATGCGGCAGTCGCGCAAACTGGAGATCCAGTCGCGCGTGCTGGAATGCGCGGTCAACGGGATGGTGATCACAGACACGAACGGCGCGGTCGAATGGGCCAATCCCGCTTTCGAACGCACGACAGGCTATGCACTCGCCGATCTGGTCGGTCGCGATCTGGCGCATCTGCGCGCCGGCGAGCACGACGAAGGCTTCTACCGCCGGCTCTGGGAGACCTTGCTGCAGGGGCGCTCCTTCGCCGGAGAGTTCGTCATTCTCCGCAAAGACGGCGGCCGGCTGACCGTGAACCAGACCATCACGCCGGTGGTGGATGATGGCGGGCGGATCGAGAAGTTTGTTTCGATCACCGAGGACATCACCGAGCGCAAGTCGACCGAGCACCGCCTGCACTATCTCTCGCAGCACGATGAGCTCACCGGCCTCCTCAATCGTGCCAACCTGACCGCCGAGATCGAGCAGGCGATCTCCGAGACCGATCGCGGCGGGACCGGCTTTGCCGTGCTCTATGTGGGACTCGACCATTTCAAGGTGGTGAACGACCGGCTCGGCCGGCGCGCCGGCGACGAGGTGCTGCGGCGGGTGGCGCGCGTCCTCGGCGAGTGCGTGCGGCCGTCGGACAGTGTCGCGCGTTGCGGCGGCGACGAGTTTGCCGTGCTGCAGCGCATGTCGCGCGATCCGAGCGACGCCGCCAGCCTGGCGCGGCGGCTCTCGACAGCACTCGCCTCGGCCTCGGAGGAGGATGCGCTCATCGACATGCGTTTAAGCGCCAGCGTCGGCATCACCGTGTTCCCGGCGGACCAGGGCACCGCCGACGAGCTGGTGACCAATGCGGAGCTGGCGATGCGGCGCGCCAAGCGCGAGGCGCGTGGCAGCCAATGCTATTTCACGCCGGCTCTGCACGAGGCCGCGGTCACTCGCGCGACCTTGGCGATCGCTCTGCCCGCCGCCATGCGCGAGCAGCAGATCTTCCTGATGTATCAGCCGATCCGCGATCTCAAGACCGGTGCCGTGGTCGGCTGCGAGGCGCTGGCCCGTTGGCAACATCCCGAACGTGGCATGATCCCACCCAATCAGTTCATTGCCATTGCCGAGGAGATCGGCCTCATCCACGAACTCGGGCTCTACATCCTCAACCGCGCGATCACGGATTTCAGTGCCGTCTTCCCGGATCCCGTCGCCGCCGGTGTAACCCTCTCGGTCAACCTTTCCTTCGGTCAGTTTGCCGAGGAGGACCTGCTCGAGGGTATCCGGGGTGAGCTCGAACGCACGGGGTTCCCCGCGCGACAGCTCGAGCTGGAGCTGACGGAGTCGATGCTGGCTCTCGAACCCGAGCGCGCGATCGAGACCACGCGCATGCTCTCCGAGCTCGGCTGCAAGCTTGCAATCGACGATTTCGGCACTGGCTATTCCTCGCTCGCCCAGTTGCGGCGCTTCCGGGTGGATTACCTGAAGATCGACCGCTCCTTCATCATCGATCTCGAAGGCGGCGAGGGACCCAAGGCCGTGGTCCGCGCCGCGATCTCCATGGCACATAGCCTCGGCCTTGCCATTATCGCGGAGGGCGTCGAGACTCCTGAGCAGGCGGATTTCCTGCGCGGCGAGGGTGCTGAGCTGGTGCAGGGGTATCTCTTCGGCCGGCCCATGCCGATCGAGGATTTCGCCAAGCTGCAGCGAGAACCTCCCTCCCTGCCGACGGCGCCGCGGACCGAGCGGCCACGACCGGTTCTGGCGACACCGCGCTCCACCGTGCATTGAGGCCGGCTTCGGCCGTTTGGTCTTGGACCGTGCGGCCCACCTCGACCGCCAATCTTCAGGATCGGCCCGTGGTTGCAGCAGGGCCGCTTTTCCTCTAGTTTCCGCGCGGTTGCCGCGGCGCGGGGTGTAGCTCAGCCTGGTAGAGTACCTGCTTTGGGAGCAGGGTGTCGCTGGTTCAAATCCAGTCACCCCGACCAGCGGCGCGAGCGGGAACACGGACAAGATCAGACGGGCAAGAGAACACGGGCAAGAGCGGGGAAAGCATGCAGGCGCGCATCTTCAAGCCGGCCAAATCGGCGTCGCAATCCGGGCGGGCGGGCACCCTGAAGTGGGTGCTGGAGTTTGCCCCCTCTTCGCGCCGTGAGGCCGATCCGCTGATGGGCTGGACCAGCTCCGATGATACGCGGCGCCAGGTGCGGCTCACCTTCGAGACCAAGGAAGAAGCCGTCGCGTATGCCGAGCGGGAGGGCATCCCCTACGTGATCGAGGAGCCGCACGAGAGACGGATCCAGCCCAAGGCTTAT
The DNA here is from genome assembly GCA_035542015.1 of Candidatus Cybelea sp. Classification (GTDB taxonomy): domain Bacteria; phylum Pseudomonadota; class Alphaproteobacteria; order Dongiales; family Dongiaceae; genus Dongia. The sequence continues at coordinate 2,535 of DATKMF010000242.1, read as the reverse complement.
GCCGACAATTTCCGCTATGATCGCATCGGCAACTGGACGCATTGATCGCCGCGCCCGCAGCTTCAACGATCGACCCCGTAGCTCAGCGGATAGAGCAATTGCCTTCTAAGCAATAGGTCGCAGGTTCAAGTCCTGCCGGGGTCGCCATCACGATCATTCCGATGGGGTGCGGTACGAGTGCCGCAGAGCCTCAGTTGCCAGAGGCGCTGCTCAGCGTCGAGCTGATATTGTTGAACACCATCTTGAGGCTGTTTCCGACCAATCGTAGCGACGCGATGATCACCACCGAGATCAGTGCCGCGATCAGTCCATACTCGATCGCCGTTGCGCCGAGCTCGCTCAGGCCGAAGCGCCGAAGCCGCTCACGGAACCGCCTTCTGCCAAGTCGCATCTCTCCTGCTCCCATGCACGCTCTTTTTCCCAACCTCTGGATCAAAATCCCTAATCCATGTCAGGGTAAAGGGCCAGACATTCCTGCTTGCTGGTCCTAATGCCGCACCTCGCGAGCACTCGTCTTAAGAGCGCTGATTTCCCAACCCCGAATCGATCTGTAAAATCGGTGCCGTTGAATTTGAGTTTGACTCCGATCGCGTCCGGACCGCCAATTGAGACCAACCAGCGGTGCGGACTTGACCGGGCTACCAGCAGATAGCAGCAGCCGTCGTTATGGAACCGGCGCCGAACGCGAACCCGGCGCGGCCGGTCGGGCGTCCAGTAAGCGCGGGGGCGAGGAGTTGTATCCATTTCAGGAGGCTGACGAGATCCGCGGGTGGCTGGCCGCGATCGTCGCGTATTCCAGAGACGCCATCATCAGCAAGGACCTCAACGGCATCATCACCAGCTGGAACGCCGCCGCCGAGCGCTTGTTCGGCTATCCCGCGAACGAGGCGATCGGCCGGCCGGTCACCATGCTGATTCCGCCCGATCGCATCGACGAGGAGCCCGAGATTCTGGGGCGGATCCGCAGCGGCGAGAACGTGGATCCCTATGACACGATCCGCATGCGCAAGGACGGCACGCGGGTCGAGATCTCTCTCAGCGTCTCGCCGGTGAAGGACGGCGAGGGGAGGGTGGTGGGCGCTTCCAACATCTCGCGCGACATCACCGAGCGGCGCGAGCACGAACGCCAGCAGAGTCTGCTTCTCTCCGAGATGAACCACCGCATCCGCAACACCCTGGCGACGGTGCAGGCGATGGCGACGCAGACTATGCGCGGCGCGCCCGCCGACGAGCGCTCGGCCTTCTTTGCGCGCCTGCAGTCACTGGCCCGCGCCCATGATCTGCTGACGCTGGAGCGGTGGAACCGCACACCCGCGCGGGAAGTGGTGAACCGTGCGCTCGATGCCTTCGATGAGCAGCAGCGCCAGCGGTTCCTGATCGACGGGCCCGGCGACATAGACCTCGAGGCGAGCAAGGCCATGCTGCTCGCCATGGTGTTGCACGAGCTCGCGACCAATGCCGTCAAATACGGAGCACTGTCAACGCCGGCGGGCCGGATCATGATCACATGGGATCGCCCGATCGACCGGCGTGCAGACCGGCTGCGCGTTCACTGGCGCGAGCAGGGCGGCCCGCCGGTCACCCGCCCGGAGCGCCATGGGTTCGGCACCAGGATGATCGAACTCAGCGGCGGAAGGCTCGCCTACAACCCCGATGGCATCTCCTGCACGTTCGAGCTCAGCCTCGATCGCGTTCGCCGCTAGCTGCGCCCCCTCATGCGGCCCTGACGCTGGCGATCTTGGGGGCGAGTCGGCGCCGTGGAATCCGCGGTTTTTTGGAACACAATCAGGAACTTGAAGCGCCATTCATGAGCGCGCCTCCGGTCTAGTTCTTTCACACCTCCGCTATGCTATAATTTCCCTAGTTCGTGGGGCGGCTGGTTCGGGAGGGACACGTCATGAACCGGCGTATCGTGTTGCGTGGCCTTGGGCTGTTCACAGCCTGGGGCTCGATGGGCATGCTGCTATCGGCTGAAAGCTGCGAGTTTGAGTACGAGAGGAAGCAGCGCGAGGCGGAGATGAACCGGCAGTACATGGAAATGTGGAACAGGATGCGCCAGCAAGAGATGGCCGCGAAGCAGGCCGCGGAAGAGAAGAAGACAACGCAAGCCATCCTGGAATCCCTGAAGGACTACGAGAACCAAGACCTCTGGCGCCCGGGTCGCACCGACGACAAGGGCGGCTTCAACGACCTGAAGAAGCCCTAGGGGATTTGACCGGCTGAGACAAGCGGGCGCCGCTGCTCGCGCCGCCGGAGCGTGCGCCAGCATTCGATGTGCAGCTCTGCATCGCGTCGCGCGCGGTCGCGTTGCGCGAACCAGGCAGCATCGGGCCGGCGCACCGCGCCGAAGCGCATCAAACCAAGAAGACTACGAAAGCACGACTTGGCGAGCTGAAACTCACGCGCGGCGAGGAAGCGCAGCCGCTCGGCCTCGCGGAGGCCGCGCATCGCCGCGATATCGTGCTCGATCCGCTCCTGCGCCGAGATTGCCGCCAGCACTTCCGGCGGGATGGCGCTGTCGTAGCGTCGCTCGGC
>DATKMF010000241.1:0-3565 GCA_035542015.1 Candidatus Cybelea sp. | reverse complement strand
GGCCGTCGCGCGAAACCAGGAGTGCCGCGGCTACTGCGCCGCCGCCTCGGTCGAATGATAGAGGGTGATGAGCTGCTGGACCGCGCGATCGTCGCAGCCGCTGTCCTTGACCATCTGCTGCGCGTTCGACTTCGCCTCCTGGATCGCGGAGAGCGACTCACCGGCCGTCATGGAGAACTTGTTCTCGCTGGCGATATAGGCGGAGATCTTCTCCATGGTCTTGGCGTCCGGCGCGCCGGAATCCTCGCACAGGGTCTTCACCTGGATCGCCTCGTAATACTTCTCGTAGGAATCCTTGGCGTCGTCGGCCGCCGCTCCCCTGGCGCCCGCTGCCGCGATCGCCAGCAGACCGAAAGCCAGCGCCGTCGCGGCCCGGCCGCACAGCCGGATCTTCCCCTCGATCTCGTTCGTTGTCATTTTCTTCTCCCACGGACTTGGTTGACGATGAATCGCTCTTCTCCGCGTCGCGACCCCTAGGACACGCGACCCGTCGGATTCCACGCCCGCTGCGCCGCGCCAGCTCCCTCGACCTTGAACAAGGTCGCCCCCGATCTGAGCGCGGGATTCAGTTCGCCGCCGAAGCGAGCGGCACGCCGGTATCGGTCAGCACGCGCAGGGCCGTCGCCGGCAGATGCACCGTGACGTCGCTCCCCTCGTCGTAGGGGATCTCCTCGCCGGTGTTCTGCACCAGGGCCTGGATCTTGGCGCCGGTGGCGAGGCCGATGATCAGCTGCACCGCGTTGCCGAGATAGACCCAGCGCTGCACCACGCCGGGAATCCGGTTCTCGCCGCTCGTGCCTTTGGCCTCGAGCCGCACCCGCTCCGGCCGGATCGTGACCTTGGTCGAGCCCGATATGTCGGCGCTGCCGCGGCCGGCATAGAACTCGAAGCTGCCGACCTTGACCTTGCAGCGGCCGACATTGTCGGCGCCGGAGGCGACCGCATCCATCAGATTGGAGACGCCGAGGAAGTCGGCGACGAAGACGGTGGCCGGCGCCTCGTAGATCTCCTCGGGCGGCGCCACCTGCTCGATCCTGCCGTTCGACATGACGGCGATCCGGTCGCTCATGGTGAGCGCTTCTTCCTGATCGTGCGTCACGTAGACGAAGGTGATGCCGACCTGCTGCTGCAGGGTCTTCAGCTCGACCTGGAGCTGCTTCCTCAAGCGCGCGTCGAGCGCGCCCAGCGGCTCGTCGAGCAGCAGCACCGCGGGCTTTAGCACCAGGGCGCGGGCCAGCGCCACGCGCTGCTGCTGGCCGCCCGACATCTGCGAGGGCTTGCGCTTCTCGAAGCCGGTCAGCTGCACCAGCTCCAGCGCCTCGCCGACCCGGCGATTCACGTTATCCGGCGTTTCCCGCTGCCGCCGCAGGCCGAAGGCCACGTTGTCGAACACGTTGAGGTGCGGGAACAGCGCGTAGTTCTGGAACACCGTGTTGACGTGCCGCTTGTGCGGCGGCGTCTCGGTCATATCGACGCCGTCGAGCACGATATGCCCGCTCGACGGCTGCTCGAAGCCGGCGATCATCCTGAGCGTCGTCGTCTTGCCGCAGCCCGAGGAGCCGAGCATGGAGAAGAACTCGCCGCCCGGGATGTGCAAGCTGATGTTGTCCACCGCCCGCATCGGGCCGAACAGCTTGTTGAGGTTGATCAGTTCGATCTCGCCGCCGCTCACTCGGTCCCCCGTCTCTCAAACGCGCACAAGACTTTCCGCCATCACATATCGAAGCCGCCCATGGTCTGCACCATGCCGCCACGTGCGCCTTCCGCTTTGCGCTCGCCGCGGTTGGAGAAGCGCATGACCAGCCAGGCGATGCCGATCGCCGAGAGCGTCATATAGACCATCAGCGCCGCCAGCGCGTTGACCGAAGGCAGCGGTGCGCCGCGGGTCGAGCTGTAGACCCGGATCGGCACGGTGTCGCAGGCCGAGCCGCAGGAAAGCCATTGGCTGATCACGAAATCGTCGATCGAGATCGCGAACACCATCATCAGGCTGGAGAAGACCGCCGGCAGCAGCAGCGGCAACAGCACGAGGCGCAGCGATTCCCAGGGTGTCGCGCCGAGGTCGGCCGCGGCCTCCTCGTAGGATTTGCCGATCGAGAACAGGCGGCCGCGCACGATCACCACCACGTAGGAGAGCGAGAAGGTGACGTGGCCCAGCACCTGCGCCGTCGTTCCCGGTTGGATGAACTTGAAGATGTAGAGGAAGACCAGGAACAGCGAGACGCCCATCATCAGCTCCGGCGTCACCAGCGGGAACAGCATGATGAAATTGGAAGCGTTGGCGAGCGCTCCGCGCCAGCGGGCCAGGCCGATCGCCAGCATCACGCCCAAAGGCGTCGCGATCACCATGTCGAGCCCGGCCAATTTCATGCTTTGCCAGAAGGCGTGCTGCAGCCGGGGGTCGGCCCAGACCGAATAGGCCGGATCGCCGAAATACCACTTGGTGAGGTCGAAGCCCTGCCAGGCGGTGACCGAACGGCCAGCATTGAAGGAGAACTGGATCGCGACGACGACCGGCACGATCGAGATCACCACATACAACCACGTGATGATGACCAGGCCTCGCGGATGACCCCAGGGATTGGCGATCAGCCGCCGCAGCTTCGTGCCGAGCGTCGGTTCCGCGAAATGGCCCGGCACCGCGCCGCGTTCGGTGATCGCACTCATGCCTGGAGCTCCTTCTGGGCCTTGGCGATCGTCACCATGTAATAGGCCATCAGCACCGCGAGGAACATCGACAGGATCAGGGTCAACGCAGCGCCGACCGATGGTTGCGGTCCGCCGTGGAAGAAGATGTCGATCTGGTTGCCGAGCATGCTGGTCTTCGGCGAGCCGGAGACGATGTTCGGCGTGTAATAGTCGCCGAACATCGGCAGCGCGATGATGACGCTGGCGCCGAGGATGCCCGGCTTCGAGAGCGGCAGGGTCACGTGATAGAAGGCCGAAGCCGGGCTGGCGCCGAGGTCACGCGCCGCCTCGAGCACGCTGCGGTCGATGCGATCCAGCGCCGCCAAGAGCGGCAGGATGAGATAGGGGATGTAGCCGTAGATCAATCCCAGCACGACGGAGCCCGGATTGCCGTTGAGCCAATCGGGCGGCGTCGTCATGATGTGCGACCAGACCAGGAACTTGTTGATGAAGCCGTTGGGCGAGAACAGGTTCACCCAGGCCAGCATCCGCATCATGTAGCTGACCCAGAACGGGAGCACGACCAGCGCCAGCAGGATGCCCTTGGTCTTCTTGGCGTGCCGCGAGATGTAGTAGGCGACCGGATAGCCGAGCAGCAGCGAGCCCGCGAGCGCGATCGCCACGTAGACCGTGGTCCGGATCATCACCGACCAGTACTGGTTCCCGGGCAGGAAGCCCTTGAGCGTGGTCACGATGGAGTCGAACTGCCAGTCGGTCGGGCTCCAGTTCGGGACCGCGTTCATGAAGATGGGATCGACGCCGCCGAAGGCGACGCCGATCACCGCATAGAACGGAACCAGGAACAGCAGGATCAGCCAGAGCACGCCTGGAACGGCGAACGCGGGCCAGAGCCATCTCGGATACATGCCGATCGCCC
>DATKMF010000240.1:0-2228 GCA_035542015.1 Candidatus Cybelea sp. | reverse complement strand
CCCGATCGACCGGTTCGAGGAGATGTCGAAGCAGAACATGGCCTTCTTCGAGCAGGCGATGCGGATGTGGAATCCCTTCAAGGCCGGGGCCATGGGGATGCCCGGCATGCCCGGTGCGAGCAGCGAGGCGGCGACACCCGCGGCGTCGAAGCCCGCCGAGGCGCCCTCCTCCTCCGAGATCAACGATCTGAAGAATCAGATGCTGATGCTGCAGCGCCAGATCGAGGCGCTGACGAAATCCAGCTCGACCTCAGGCGGGGGCGGCAAGGCCGAATAGGCCGGCATCCCGCGTCCCCATGCCCGACATCAAGATCGACGGCGTCAACTTCCACTATCGCCTGGACGGGCCCGAGGACGGGCCGCTGGTGGTGCTCGGCCACGCGCTGGCGGTCGATCACTCCATGTGGGGGCACCAGCTGCCGCTGCTCGCGCACCGGTTCCGCGTGCTCTCCTACGACATGCGCGGCCACGGCAGGAGCGACGCGACCGGCGAGGATCTCTCGCGGGGCTATACGCTGGAGCAGCTCGCCGACGACGTCGCCGCCTTGACCGCGAAGCTCGGCCATAGCCGCTTCCATTACGTCGGCCTCTCGATCGGCGGCATGATCGGCCAGGTCCTGGCGCTCCGGCACCGCGCACTGCTCGACCGGCTGGTGCTCTGCTGCACCGGGATCGCCAAGGCGGCGCCCGAGCAGCAGAAGATGTGGGAGGAGCGCGTTGCCGCAGTCTCTCGCGACGGCACCGCCTCCCAGGTCGAAGGCACCCTCGCCCGCTGGCTCTCGACCGAGTTCATGACCGAGGCGCCGCAGGCCCGCGACTGGATCGCCGACCTCATCCGCGCCACGCCGACCTCCGGCTATCTCGGCGCCGCCGGCGCGATCCGGCGCATGGATATCGCGCCGGCAGAGCTTGAGCGCCTGCGCCTGCCGACCCTGGTGATCTCCGGCGAGAAGGATCCCGGCGCGACGGTCGCGGCCGGCGAGGCCCTCAGGAGCCGGATCCAGGGCGCACAATTCGCCGTCATCAAGGGCGGCTATCACCTCTGCAATGTCGAGAAGCCGCACGACTTCAACGAGGTCCTGATGGGCTTCCTTACCGCGGGCCATGCCGACTGAAAAAGCAACGATGGAAGAGAGGGCGCCGACCGAAGCGAGTGCCGACCAGGACGAGTACGGTGCCGTCGATCTCGAACTGATCGAGCGCCGCCGCGTGCGACCGGAGCCGGGCCAGGAGTTCCGGGTGTTCGGCTACGGCTCGCTGATGTGGCGGCCGGACTTCCCCTTTATCGATATCGCGCCGGTGACGTTGCACGGCTATCACCGCGCCTTCTGCATCCTCTCCACCCATTACCGGGGCACCCGGCAGCGGCCGGGCCTGGTGCTGGGCCTCGACCGCGGCGGGATGTGCCACGGCCGCATGTTCCGGGTGAAGCCGGAGCATGCCGCGGAAGTGGCGGAAACCCTGCACCGCCGCGAGATGGTGAGCGGTGTCTACGAGCCGCGCTGGTTGAAAGTGCGGCTGAAGGACGGCCGCACCTGCACCGCGATCGGCTATGTCGCCGACCGGAACCACCCGCAATATGCCGGGAAGCTCGAGGAGGCGGAGATCGCCCGCCGGATCCGCGGTGCCGTCGGCCGGTTCGGCAGCAATATCGAGTACCTCAAGAACACGGTGCTCCATCTCGAGGAGATGGGCATCCGGGAATGCAGCCTGCACCGCGTGTTGCGGCAGGTGGAGCAACCGGAGTAACATATATTTCAAATGTCGCGCTGGCTGGAAGGTTTGGAAGATCGGCTGGCGGGCGCCGTTGGGCTCGGCGCCCGGCTGGACGTGATGCTGAGGGCGCTGGAAACCCGCGGCTTCACCTCGCTCGGCTATGACTACACGCCGGTGCCGACCTCGCCGGAAGGCGACCTCATCAGCCCGAGCCTCTTGGAGATCCGCAACATCGATGCCGAGATGCCGGCGCTCTGGACCACCGGCGGCTTCTGCCAGATCGACCCGATGCAGGAGCTGGCCGTCAGCGCCAACGGGCCTTTCATGTGGTCCTGCAGCCGCGAGGCCGATGAGCGACTTGGCGACCCCGGGGAGAACGCCCTCGTCGGCATGCTGACCGAGCGCCACCAGCCGGTGATCCACTACCTGAAGGATACACGGATGACCATCGGCGTGACCGTGCCGATGCGCCTCGCCAAGGGCGGCCTCGCCACCTTCAACGTGGTCCGGAT
>DATKMF010000239.1:0-2388 GCA_035542015.1 Candidatus Cybelea sp. | reverse complement strand
GTAGTCCTCGGCGGAGAAGTCAGGTGCGCTCTTGCCGGTGAGGAACGCCGGCTTCTGCTTCTCCAGATAGGCGGCGTTCTTGGCGCAATAGGGGGCGGCAGCGATGTAGACGACGTTGCTGTAGCCTTTGCCGCGGTGCTCATCCTCGACCGCGTGCACGATGTCCGGATGCCACCAGACGGTATCGCCGGGCTCCACATGCGGAATCGAGGAGAGCGCCGGCATCAGCAGCGGGTGCCACTGCGGCTCGATCGAGAAGGCGCGTGCCGGCTCCGCACCGCAGAGCAGGTCGTCGGGCACATCCGGCATCAGCGGGCGCAGCAGGAGATAGACCATGGCCTTGGCGAGCGGCATCACCTGGAGCGTGCCGTCGCCGGGGCCTTGGGCGGTGAGCGCGGTCCAACCCTGGAAGCTCCGGAACATGCTGCAAACCGCGGGCGAAGGTATCTCGTCGGTCTCGGCACGGCCGGCGCCGTCGAACGGATCATAGGCGCGCCAGTTGCCCGAGAAGACGTGGCGGAACACATGCCGGTACTCGTCGTCCAGCCAGCGCTCGACCGAGCCCGCATCCATGTGCGGCGAGAGGCCGAGGGTCTTGTCGCCGGGCTCGCGGCGGCGGATGCGGTCGGCATAGACGCATTCGCGGTCGGGATCGAAATGTTTCCTGCCCTCGCTCTCGAATGTCCACAGCCGGTTCATGAAGGCGCGGGTCCTGGCCGAGTTCGGATGCGTGCGCGCCGCCATCTGCGGCTTAGACCAGTAGATGCCGAAGATCTGCGGCTTGTCGGACTTCAGCTTGCTGAAATACTCGTCCTTGACCTTCGGTGCCGGGCGACGCTCGGTGTAACGGTTCTTGGTGAGGTATTCGCCGAGCTCCGCGTTCCAGGCCTCCGCCTGGGCCCTCGGATAGACGCCGCGCACCACGGCGACGCCGCGGCGGCGGAGCTCCGCCTTGGTTGCGTCGGAGACGTTGCCATCTACAATGTCCTGATAGGCGATAACGGGGACCACACTGCGCCCAGCTGCCTTGGCCTCGGCGATCACGGCGACCTCGCGTTCCAAATCCTCCTCGACCTCGGCCACGATCTTCTTGAGGTCCGGCAGCTTGGCACGCAGCTCCCGCTTCAACGCCTTGATGTGCTCACCGATTCTGTCCACGCGGATGTTGAGCATATCGACCTCGCTGCGGCGCCGATGCGCGTTGCCGACCGGGAGAGTAGCCCGACCGACCCGTTCCGTCATGACGTTCTTTTCGCACCTGCGGGACCGATGGCGCGTCACTTGACCCCGCGCGCGCCGCGCTGGCAGGGTGGCCGTCGGGGAGACCGAATGAACGATCACCGCGACGGATCCATCTACCGACCCGAAGTCGAGACGCGGTCGCCGGCGAAACAGCTGAAGCTGGATGCGGCGGCCTATGCTCGGCAGATCACGTATCTCTTCGCCCGCTCGGATTTTTATCGCGAGAAGCTGCGGGCCGCCGGCTTTACCACGCCGGATGCGGTCGGCGGGCTGCGTGAGATCGAACACCTGCCTTTCACCGAGAAAGACGAGATCCGCGTCAGCCAGGCGGCAGTGCCGCCGTTGGGTTCGCATCTCGCCGCCGCACGCGAGGACATCGCGCGCATCTATTCGACCAGCGGCACGACCGGCGATCCCTGCTACATCCCGCTGACGGCGCCGGACCTCGCCGCCTGGATCGAGATTTCCTCGCGCTCCTACACCGCGACCGGCCTCAGGCGCGGCGCAGGCACGGTCTCGACCTACAATGCGGGACCGTTCGTCGCCGGCGCGGCGCTGGACACCTTCGCCCATCTCGGCCTCTGCCATATCCCGGTCGGCACCGGCAACACCGAGCGGCTCGCCAAGGCGCTGCAGCTGCTGCGGCCGGAGGCCCTGGTCACGACGCCCTCCTATGCGCAGTATCTCGGCGAATGGCTGCGCGACCGCGGCGTCGATCCCGCGGCGCTCGGCCTGGCGCGCATCTCGGTCGCCGGCGAGCCCGGCGGCGGCGAGGCGTCGTTCCGCGCCGCCTTGGAGCAGACTTTCGGCGCCAGGGTCTGCGAGGCGATGGGAATCGGCGACATCTCGATCTCGCTTTGGGGCGAGTGCGAGCGCCAGCAGGGCATGCATTTCTCCGGCGGCGATTTCGTGCACGTGGAGCTGATCGATCCCGCGAGCAGCGCGCCACGTGCGATCGAAGACGGCGCGGAGGGCGAGCTGGTTTACACGGCACTGAAGCGCGAGGCGGCACCGTTGCTGCGCTTTCGCAGCCATGACTATGTGATCGTCTGGACCGCGCCCTGTGCCTGCGGGCGCAAGACGATCCGCGCGCGCTGCATCGGTCGCACCGACGACATGCTGATCCTGCGCGGCGTCAACCTGTTT
>DATKMF010000238.1:0-47709 GCA_035542015.1 Candidatus Cybelea sp. | reverse complement strand
TCTAGCTCAAGCATGCAGGCCGTATGAAGGCGCCGAAGCTTCGAACTTATACGGGACCTATACAAAATCGAGCATCGCCCTGGTGCCCGTCGGCGGCATTAAAGCCTTCAGTGCCAAAGAGTTAAGGGGCATCAGAGACGTTCAAAAGCGCAGAGTCCGTAAGGTCACCGAGCGGCGTCAATGCCCGCGCTGGATGCAGAAATCCACCACCTCGACCAGCGCGCGCTTCTCCGGCGTCTCGGGGAAGATGCCGAGCGCGTCCTTGGCCATGGCGCCGTAATGGGCGGCGCGTGCCACAGTGTCCTTCAACGCGCCGTGGCGGCCCATGAGGGCGATCGCCTGGGCGAGGTCTTCCGGCTTCTGCTCCTGGGCCTCCATCACCCGCTGCCAGAAGCTGCGCTCCTCCTTCTCGCCGCGGAGATAGGCGAGGATCACCGGCAGGGTGATCTTGCCCTCGCGGAAATCGTCGCCGACCGTTTTCCCCAAGGCTTCCTGCTTCGCCGAGTAGTCGAGCGCGTCGTCGATCAGCTGGAAGGCGATGCCGAGATTGAGGCCGTAGGAGGAGAGCGCCTCCTGCTCGGTCTTCGGCCGGTCGGCGATGACGGCGCCGACCTCGCAGGCCGCGGAGAACAGGGCCGCGGTCTTGCCCTTGATCACTTCGAGATAGGCAAGCTCGGTGGTCGCCGTGTCGTTGCTGGTGATGAGCTGCAGCACCTCGCCCTCGGCGATCACCGCGGAGGCGTTGGCGAGGATCTCCAGCACGCGCAGCGAGCCCGGCATCACCATCAGCTGGAAGGCGCGGCTGAACAGGAAGTCGCCGACCAGCACGCTTGGCTTGTTGCCCCAGAGAACGTTTGCTGACGCTTCACCACGGCGAAGCGCGCTGTCGTCCACCACGTCGTCATGCAGCAGGGTTGCGGTGTGGATGAACTCGACGCAGGCCGCGAGCGTCTGGTGATGCTGCTCGCGATAGCCGCACATCCGCGCCGAGGCGAGCGTCAGGATCGGCCGCAGGCGCTTGCCGCCGGCGGCGATAATGTGGCCGGCGAGCTCCGGAATCAGCGCCACCGGCGACTGCATGTGCTTCAGGATGATCTGGTTGACCCGCGCCATGTCGGTGTCGACCAGCGCAGCCAGGCGCTCCAGCGCATCCGGCTCTTTCCGCTCGCGTTCCGCGTCGAGGTTGACGATCACGGCCAAGGCAGGCACCCGTCTCAAGTCGAAGTTGCGTTTCCCACAAGGGATTCCCGGGGGCGCAGCATAGAAGCATAATGACCCCGGTCAAGCCGGGCCCGGTGCCGGGGAAGCCGCACTCTGCGGCGGATCAGCGCGGAATAATCTGGAGCCCTTGAAGGTATGGAAAGCGGGATGGACCAGACCGATCGCCTGTTGGGCGGACGCGTGATCCTGCGTCAACCCACGGAGGGGTATCGCGTCGCGGTCGATGCGGTGCTGCTGGCGGCCGCGGTCGATGCGCAGAACGGCATGCGCCTGCTCGATCTCGGCTGCGGCGTCGGCTCGGTCAGCCTCTGCCTTGCCGCGCGCCTGCCGCAGGTGGAGGTGACGGGCCTCGATCGCGAGCCGACCTTCATCGCCTTCGCCCGAGAGAACGCCGCGCTGAACGCGATGAGCGATCGCGTCACCTTCATCGAAGGCGATGTGCTCAATCTACCCCCCACGCTTAGCGAGCGTTTCGACCAGGTCGCGCTGAACCCGCCCTACTTGAAAGCCGGGAGCGCCACCGTCTCCGCCCATCCGCTGAAGGCCGCTGCCACCGCCGAAGGCGACGCCAAGCTCGCCGACTGGGTCGCCTGCGCAAGACAAGCTTTGAAGCCCGGCGCCAGGTTGACGCTGATCCACCGCGCCGACCGCCTCGCCGACGTGCTCGCCGCGCTCGCCCGCGGCTTCGGCGCGATCCGGCTGTTGCCGATCCACCCGAAGCGCGACCGCGCCGCCAAGCGCGTCCTGATCGCCGCGACGCAGGGCTCCGCCGAACCGATGCAGCTCCTCCCGGGCCTCGTGCTGCACGCGGACGGCGGCGCCTTCACTGCGGCGGCGGAAGCCATTCTGCGTGACGCGGAGCCGCTGGCCGGCCTTGCTTGACCGGGGCGACCCCGTCCTCTAAAGCACGGCGATGGAACCATCCCTGGTAAAGCTTCTCATCGCGGCCGTCGTCATCTGGGTCGTCTGGCGTTGGGTGGGCCGCCTCAACGCAACCAAGCAGGCCGGCCGTGGCGACAGCACCACCAACCGCCAGGCCGACAACGCGCGACAGGCGAATGCACGACAGGCGAATGCGCGCCAAGCCGAGCGCCCGATCGAGGACATGGTGAAGTGCCCGAAATGCGGGGCCTATGTCCCCGCCAAGGGCGGCCACGATTGCAGCCAGGCCTGACCCGACCCGACCCTCCCGGTCAGCTTGATTAATCGCCATCGCCCCGATATTTTGCACCGCACCATAATAAGAATGCGGCGGGGGAGATGCCGGCCCGATCTGATCGCAAGCCCAACCCGGAAATCTCGTTCCAGGCGCTGATCCTGAAGCTCCAGGCCTATTGGGCGCGGCAGGGCTGCGTCATCCTGCAGCCCTACGACATGGAGGTCGGCGCCGGCACCTTCCACTGGGCGACCACCTTGCGGGCGCTCGGTCCGAAGCCCTGGCGTGCCGCCTATGTGCAGCCCTCGCGAAGGCCGAAGGACGGGCGCTATGGCGAGAACCCGAACCGGCTGCAGCATTATTATCAGTTCCAGGTCATCCTGAAGCCCTCGCCCGCCGACAGCCAGGAGCTCTATCTGGGCAGCTTGAAGGAGATCGGCATCGACCCCGCGCGCCACGACATCCGCTTCGTCGAGGACGATTGGGAGAGCCCGACCCTCGGCGCCTGGGGCCTCGGCTGGGAGGTCTGGTGCGACGGCATGGAGGTCTCGCAGTTCACCTATTTCCAGCAGGTGGGCGGCATCGAATGCGATCCGGTCTCGACCGAGCTCACCTACGGGCTCGAGCGCTTGATCATGTACGTGCAGGGCGTCGAGAACGTGTTCGACCTCGATTTCAACGGCATCGACGGTCCCGGGGGCATGACATACGGGGATGTGTATCTCCAGGCCGAGCAGGAATACTCCGCCTTCAACTTCGAGACCGCGAACACCGACCTGCTGTTCCAGCATTTCGCCGACGCCGAGGTGGAATGCGCGGCGCTGCTGGACCGCAACAAGGCGCTGCCGCTCCCCGCCTACGACCAATGCCTGAAGGCGAGCCATATCTTCAACCTCTTGGATGCCCGCGGCGTCATCTCGGTCACCGAGCGTCAGGCCTACATCGCCCGCGTCCGCGCGCTGGCCAAGCGCTGCTGCGAGGCTTACGCCGCGACCCAGGGCGTCGACGCCAAGGCTGGAGCATAATCGAATATGGCGGAGCTCCTGCTCGAACTGTTCTCCGAGGAGATTCCCGCGCGCATGCAGGCGCGCGCGGCGGAGGACCTGAAGCGCCTGGTCACCGAGAAGCTGAAGGCCGCCGGATTGAGCTTCTCGCGCGCCGATGCCTATGCGACGCCGCGCCGTTTGACGTTGGTGATCGACGGCCTGCCCACTGCACAACCGGATGTGCGGGAGGAGAAGAAGGGCCCGCGCGTCGGCTCGCCCCAGCAGGCGATCGACGGGTTCTTGAAGTCCGCCCGCTTGGCCTCGCTCGACCAGTGCGAAAAGCGCGACACCGGCAAGGGCGAGTTTTTCTTCGCGGTGATCGAGAAGACGGGCGGGCCGACCAGCAAGGTGATCGCCGACCTGCTGTTCGAGATCATCCCGGACTTCCCCTGGCCGAAATCGATGCGCTGGGGCTACAACATCGTGCGCTGGGTCCGGCCCCTGCACAACCTCCTGGCGCTGTTCGACGGCAATCTGGTGGTGCCGCTCATCAGCCTGCAGACGCTGGACGAGATCCCGACCGGGAAATCGGAGCTCCTGAGCACGCTCAACGCGGTTCACGGCCACCGCTTCCTCAGCCCCCACAAGTTCCCGGTCTCGGGCTTCGCCGATTACCAGGCGAAGCTGCGCGCCGCCAAGGTGATCCTCGATCCTGCCGAGCGCCGCGCCGAGATCTGGAAACAGGCCCAGGCGCTTGCCGCGAAGGAAGGGCTCAGCGTCCGCCAGGACGACGCGCTGCTCGATGAGGTCACCGGCCTCGTCGAATGGCCGGTCGTGCTGATGGGCAAGATCGACGACGCGTTCATGACTCTGCCGCCCGAGGTCATGACCACGACCATGCGGGTCAACCAGAAATACTTCGCGCTGCTGGCCAAGGACGGGAATCTCGCGCCGCGGTTTCTCGTCACCGCCAACACCGAGGCGGATGACGGCGGCAGGGCGATCGTTGCCGGCAACGAGCGCGTGCTCCGCGCGCGCTTGTCGGACGCGCAATTCTTCTGGGAGCAGGACAGGCGGGTCCGCCTGATCGACCGCGTGCCGGCACTCGACGGCATCACCTATCATGCGAAGCTCGGCTCCGTCGGGGACAAGGTGAAGCGCGTGCGCAAATTGGCGGCCGTGCTTTCGGAGAAGATTCCTTCGGGCGATGCCGGCCTCGCCGATCAGGCGGCGCATCTCGCCAAGGCCGATCTCGTCTCCGGCATGGTGGGTGAGTTCCCGGAACTCCAGGGGATCATGGGTCGTTACTACGCGCGCAACGAGGGACTTTCCGACGCCGTGGCCGAAGCGATCGCCGATCACTACAAGCCGCTGGGCCCGGGCGATCTCTGCCCGAAGACCCCGGTCAGTGTCGCGGTGGCGCTCGCCGACAAGATCGACAGCCTGGTCGGATTCTTCATCATCGACGAGCGCCCGACCGGCTCCAAGGATCCCTTCGCGCTGCGCCGCGCGGCGTTGGGTGTCATCCGGCTCATCCTCGAGAACAAGCTCCGCCTCGGCCTGCGCGCAGTGTTCGACGAGGCCTATCGCAACTACGCACTCGGCAACACGCCGGAACCGGTGATCGCGTTGCTGATGGATTTCTTCGCCGACCGCCTCAAGGTCGCGTTGCGCGAGCAGGGTGTGCGCCACGATCTCATCTCCGCCGTCTTCACCCTGGGCGACGAAGACGATCTGACAAGGTTGATGGCGCGGGTCGATGCCTTGAAAGGCTTCGTCGAGAGCGCCGACGGCGCCAACCTCCTCACCGCCTACAAGCGCGCCGCCAACATCGTGCGTATCGAGGAGAAGAAGGACAGCACAAGCTACGCCGGCGCCTTCGACTGGAAGAGCCTCTCGCAGCCGGAAGAAGTCGAGCTGGCGAAGAATCTCGGCGCCGCCAGCGAGCAGGTGAAGGGCTCGATCCGCGCGGAGCGGTTCCAGGACGCGATGCGCTACGTCGCGGCGCTGCGCCCTGCGGTCGACGCCTTCTTCGACAAGGTGACCGTCAACGCCGAGGATTCCAAGCTACGCGCCAACCGGCTGCGCATGCTGTCCGCCATTAACGCGACCCTCTCCTCGGTCGCCGATTTCTCGAAGATCGAGGGATGAGACATGCGCTGGATCAATACTTTCTTAGACTTGTCATGCTATCCGGAGGCGTACCATGCATGAGTTTGGCGGCAACCAAGTAACTCGTGAACCGCCCGCCTCAACGGACTAAGGTCGGCCTTCGCGGACGGCGGACCATGACGACCAGGATAGGAGACAGCGAATATGTCCTCCAGTGTTGCGCGAGCGAAGACGAACGAGACCACGGGCAAATGGGTCTATCGCTTCGGAGGCGGGGCCACCGAAGGCAGCGCCGAGATGAAGAATCTCCTCGGCGGCAAGGGCGCCAACCTTGCCGAGATGAGCGCGCTGGGGTTGCCGGTGCCGCCCGGCTTCACCATCACCACCGAGGTCTGCACCTACTTCTATGCCAATGCCAGGAAGTATCCGGAGAGCCTCGCCGCCGAGGTGCGGGCTAGCGTCAATCACATCGAGAAGGCGACCGGCAGCAAGTTCGGCGATTCCGAGAATCCGCTGCTCGTCTCGGTACGCTCGGGTGCCCGCGTCTCCATGCCGGGCATGATGGACACGGTGCTCAATCTCGGCCTCAACGACGAGACCGCCGAGGGTCTCGCCCGGAAGTCCGGCGACCGCCGTTTCGCCTATGATTCCTACCGCCGCTTCATCCAGATGTACGGCAACGTCGTGCTCGGCATCGAGCATTCGGCCTTCGAGGAGGCGCTCGAGCTCATCAAGCAGGATCGCGGCGTCGAACTCGACACCGAGCTCAGCGCCGAGGACTGGCAGAAGGTGATCGGCGAGTACAAGGCGCGCATCGAGACCGAGATCGGCAAGCCCTTCCCGCAGGAACCCCACGATCAGCTCTGGGGTGCCATCGGCGCGGTCTTCGGCTCCTGGGACATCGCGCGAGCGAAGACCTATCGCCGGCTCAACAACATCCCCGAGGAATGGGGCACCGCGGTCAACGTGCAAGCCATGGTGTTCGGCAACATGGGCGACGACTGCGCGACCGGTGTCGCCTTCACCCGCAATCCCTCGAACGGCGCCAAGGAGTTCTACGGCGAGTATCTGGTCAACGCCCAGGGCGAGGACGTGGTCGCCGGCATCCGCACGCCGCAGCATCTCACGATCGCCGGCAAGATCGCCAACAAGTCGACGCTGCCGGCGATGGAAGAGGTGATGCCCGAGGTCTTCAAGCAGCTGGATGGGGTGCGTCAGCAGCTGGAGAAGCACTATCGGGATATGCAGGATATCGAGTTCACGGTGCAGCGGGGCACGCTCTACATGCTGCAGACCCGGAACGGCAAGCGCACGGCGCAGGCGGCGCTGAAGATCGCGGTCGATCTATGCAACGAGGGCGTGATCGACCAGCGGACCGCGGTTGCGCGCGTCGAGCCCGCGTCGCTCGACCAGCTGCTGCATCCGCGGCTCGATCCCAAGGCAAAGAAAGAGGTGATCGCCCGCGGGTTGCCGGCCTCTCCCGGCGCCGCCAGCGGCAAGATCGCCTTCACCGCCGACGAGGCCGAGGACCGCGCGGCCAAGGGCGATCGCGTGATCCTGGTCCGGGTCGAGACCAGCCCGGAGGACATCCACGGCATGCATGCCGCGGCCGGCATCCTGACCACGCGTGGTGGCATGACCAGCCATGCCGCGGTGGTCGCGCGCGGCATGGGCCGCCCTTGCGTCTCCGGCGCCGGCGATCTCAGGGTCGACGAGGCGAAGAAGGTCATGACCGTGCGTGGCCATACGGTGAATGACGGCGACGTCATCACCCTCGACGGCGGCACCGGCGAGGTGATGCTGGGTGAGGTGCCCACCATCGATCCCGAGCTCTCCGGCGATTTCGCCACCCTGATGGGCTGGGCGGATTCCTTCCGCAAGCTGAAGGTCCGCACCAACGCCGAGACCCCGCTCGACGCGCGCACGGCGCGCCAGTTCGGCGCCGAGGGCATCGGCCTCTGCCGCACCGAGCACATGTTCTTCGACGGCGACCGCATCATCGCCATGCGCGAGACCATCATGGCCGAGGATGTCGAAGGCCGGAAGAAAGCGCTGGCCAAGCTGCTGCCGATGCAGCGCCAGGATTTCATCTCGCTGTTCCAGATCATGCGCGGCCTCCCCGTGACGATCCGGCTCCTGGATCCGCCGCTGCACGAGTTCCTGCCGCACAGCAAGGGCGAGCTGGCCGAGGTCGCGACAGCGGCGGGCCACTCGATGGAATGGGTCACGCATCGCGCGGCGCTGCTGCAAGAATCGAACCCGATGCTGGGCCATCGCGGCTGCCGCCTCGGCATCACCTATCCCGAGATTTACGAGATGCAGGCCCGCGCCATCTTCGAAGCGGCCGTCCACGTGAAGAAGACCGAAGGCGAGACCGCCGAGGCCGAGATCATGATCCCGCTGGTCGGCATGCCGAAGGAGCTAACCCTGATGCGCGCCGTCATCGACCGCGTCGCGCGCGAGGTGATGCAGGAGAGCGGCGTCGATCTGCCGTATTCGGTGGGCACGATGATCGAACTGCCGCGGGCGGCGCTCCTCGCCGATCAGATCGCGAAGGACGCAGCCTTCTTCAGCTTCGGCACCAACGATCTCACGCAGACCACCTACGGCCTGTCGCGCGACGATGCCGGACGCTTCCTGCAGGCCTATGAGAAGCAGGGCATCATCAAGCAGGATCCCTTCATCAGTCTCGACACCGAAGGCGTGGGGGAGCTGGTGAAGATCGCCGCGGAGCGCGGTCGCAAGACCCGCGCGAACCTGAAGCTCGGCATATGTGGAGAACACGGGGGCGACCCGGCCTCGATCCATTTCTGCGCCGCGGTCGGCCTCGACTACGTCTCCTGCTCGCCCTACCGCGTCCCCATCGCCAAATTGGCCGCCGCGCAGTCGGCACTCGCCGGCGACAACACCGGCCGCAAGGGCGAGGGGTGACCGCGCTGTCGTTGGATAGAGCGAGTGCGCAGACTCCTCCCACGCAGGCAGGGACTCTGGGAGAGCTAAGAACCGGCGGCAAGCCGGCGCTCGCGGGCACGCTCGCCAAGCTCGAAGCCGCGCCCGACGACGCGACGCTCACCGCGCTGCTGACCGAAGCCTATCTGGCACCACTGGGCCAGGTGATCGGCCTCACCGGTCCGCCGGGCGTCGGCAAATCCACGCTGGCCGGCGCTCTCATCACGACCTACCGCGCGCGCGGCAAGAGCGTCGGCGTGATCGCGGTCGATCCTTCCTCGCGGCGCTCCGGCGGCGCGCTGCTCGGCGACCGCGTGCGCCTCAGGACCGATCCCGAGGACCAGGGCGTCTTCATCCGCTCCATGGCGGCGCGCGATCAGCTGGGCGGCCTCGCCGAGATCACCTACGGCGCCATGGTGCTGATGCGGGCCCTCTTCGACATCGTGCTGGTGGAGACGGTCGGCGTCGGCCAGTCGGAGACCGACATCTCGATGGCGGCCGATACCATCGTCTTCTGCGTGCAGCCCGGCTCCGGCGACAGCCTGCAGTTCATGAAGGCCGGCATCGTCGAGATCCCCGACATCGTCGTCGTCACCAAGGGCGACATGGGCCATGCCGCCATTCGTGCGCGCGCCGACGTCAAAGGCGCGCTCGGCATGTCGGCCGAGCCGAGCCTCGACTGGACCGTCGCCGTCCGCATCGTCACCGCCACCTCCGGCGAAGGCGTCGACGCGCTGATCGGCGAGATCGCCGAGCACTGGCACTGGCTCACCCAAGGCAGCGGCGACGGCCACCGCCTCACCGAGCGCCGCCGCCTGCAAGCCCAGCTCTGGCTCAAGCAGGCGATCAAGGAACGCTACGGCCGCGAGGGCCTGAAGCGCCTCGGCACGCTCTCGCTGGCACCGGACACCGCGCCGTTCGGCCTGCTGGCGAAGATGGATTAGAGATCCGCAAACTGCGAGATGGCTTGGCGGTCGAAGCCTTTGCTCGCGGTGAGGAGCTGGCGGGAGTAGGGGTGCTGCAGGCGGCCGTGGGCGAGATCGTCGGCGTCGGCGAGCTCGACGATCTCGCCGGTGCGCATGATGGCGAGGCGGTGGCAGAGCTGGGCCACCACCGCGAGATCGTGGCTGACCAGGATATAGGTGAGATCGAACTCGCGCCGCAGCGCCGCCAGGAGGTTCAGGATCTCGGCCTGGATCGAGACATCGAGCGCCGAGGTGGGCTCGTCGAGCAACAAGAGCTTCGGCCGCAGGATGAGGGCGCGCGCGATGGCGACGCGCTGGCGCTGGCCGCCGGAGAGCTGATGCGGATAGCGGAAGCGGAACTCGGGGCCGAGCTGCACCTGCTCCAGCGTCTCCTTCACCCGCTGTTCGATATCACCCAGACCATGGATCTGCAGCGGCTCGGCCAGGATGCGATCGACCGTGTGCTTGGGGTGGAGCGAGCCATAGGGGTCCTGGAACACCATCTGGATCGCGCGCTTCGCTTCCTTGTCGCGCGCGGCCTCGAGCGGCTTGCCGTTGAGCACGATCGATCCCGACCAGGCCACATTGAGCCCGGCCAGCACGCGCAGCACCGTGGTCTTGCCGGAGCCGGATTCGCCCACCAGGCCAAAGCTCTCGCCGCGCGCGATCGAGAAGCTGACGCCGTTCAGGGCCAGCACGCGATGCCGGCCGGTGTCGAACACCACCGTGAGGTCCCCCACTTGGACCATGGATTCCTCGACCATCGCAGTGGCGTCGGCGTTCATGCGCTGAGCCAGCTCGGGTCGCGCTTCAGGGTGGGGAGCACATCGACCGGATGGTCAAGGCTCGGCGTGCAAGCGAGCAGGCCCTTGGTATAGGGGTGCTTCGCCTCGTTGAGGCGGTGCGCGTCGAGCTCCTCCATCACCCGTCCCGCATACATGACCAGCACGCGGTCGCAGAAGGTGCTGACCAGATTGAGGTCGTGGCTGATGAAGATGAGACCCATGTCGCGGGTCTTCACCAGATCGTCGAGAATGGCGAGCACCTGCAGCCGCACCGTCACGTCGAGCGCCGAGGTGGGCTCGTCGGCGATCAGCAGTTCGGGCTCGGTCACCAGCATCATGGCGATCATCGCGCGCTGTCCCATGCCGCCGGAGAGCTCGTGCGGCCAGGCGCGGAACACGCGCTCGGGGTCGCGGATCTTCACGGCTTCCAGCATCTCCATCGCCCGGTCGCGGCGCTGCGCCTTGGGGATCTTGCGCGCCGCCGCCTCCATCAGCTGATCGCCGACCCGCATCACCGGATTGAGCGAGTATTTCGGATCCTGCATGACCATGGTGATGCGACGGCCGCGGATCTCGCGCCATTCGGCGAGCGTGAGGTCGAGCAGGCTGTGCCCATCGAAGGCGAGGCGCTCGGCGGCGATATGGCCGGTGGTGAGGCCAAGGATAGCCCGCGCGGTCTGCGACTTGCCGGATCCGGATTCGCCGACGATCGCCAGCTTCTCCCGTCCGAGGGTGAACGAGACATCGCGCACCACATGGGCGATCCCGGTCGGCGTGTTGAACCGGATGTTGAGCCTATCGACCTCGAGCAGGGGTTTATCGGCCATCTATTGTTCCCTGGGGTCCAGCACGTCGCGCAACGCATCGCCGATCAGGTTGAAGCCGAGGCTGACGACGAAGATCGCAATGCCGGGATAGGTGCAGACCCACCATTGCTCTAGGATCTGGTTGCGCCCGTCGGAGACCATGGAACCCCACTCCGGCTGGGGCGGCGCGACGCCGAGACCGAGGAAGCCGAGGCCGGCTGCGATCAGGATGATGCCGGCCATGTCGAGCGTCACCCGCACGACCAGCGACGGCAGGCACATCGGCAGGATGTGGCCGAGCAGGATGCGGATGCCCGAGGCGCCGCTCATGCGTGCGGCCGAGATGTAATCGGTGTTGCGAATGGTCAAGGTCTCCGAGCGCGCGATCCGGGCATAGGGCGGCCATGAGGTGATGGCGATCGCGAGGATGGCGTTCTCGATGCCGGCGCCGAGCGCGGCGGCGAAGGCGAGGGCGAGGACCAACTTCGGGAAGGCCAGGAATGCGTCGGTGATCCGCATCAGCGCGGTGTCGAGCCAGCCGCCGACATAGCCGGCACTGGCGCCGATGATGACGCCGAGCGGTGCCGCGGTGATCGCCACCATGAAGATGATCAGCAGGCTGGTGCGCGAACCGAACACGATCCGGCTCCAGATGTCGCGCGCCTGCTGGTCGGTGCCGAGCCAATGCGCGCCGCCGGGCGGCAGCAGCCGCTCGGTGAGGACGTCGCCGCCGGAGAGCGGGTTCCAGTTCGTGAGCCAGGGGGCGAATGCCGCCATGGCGACCAGCACGAGGACGATCAGGAGGCCGATCATCGCCAGTGGGTTGCGAGCGAAGGCGACCCAGCTCAGGTAGGCCCGGCCGGCGCGGGCCTGCCAGCGCGAGCCCGGCGTGTCGGTCAGCAGCCAGCGCCGCCAATCCGGCGGCGTCACCGCGATCACCCAACCATTGGCTTGCAATGCGGCCATGCTCTTCTCGCTCGCAATCTCGCGCCCTATCGCGCCCTGGGATCGAGGAACCGATAGGCGACGTCGGTCAGCGTGTTGATGATGATGTAGACCAGGCCGATCACGATGGTGCCGCCCATCACAGCCGGAAGATCCTGACCGAAGATCGCATTGGTGATGTAGAGGCCGATGCCGTGCCAGGTGAAGACCGTCTCCGTCAACACCGAGCCTTCCAGCAGATTGCCGTAGGAGAGGGCGATTACGGTCAGCAGGGGCACCATCACGTTGCCCATGGCGTGTTTCCAGACGATGCGCCGCTCCGGCACGCCCTTCACCCGGGCGGTCAGCACGTATTCCTGCCGCAGCTGGCTCAGCATCAGCGAGCGTGTCATGCGGCTGATATAGGCGAGCGAGAAGTAGCCGAGCAGGGAAGCCGGCAGGATCAGGTGCGAGACGGCGTTCCAGAACATGTCATAGTCGCCCTGGAGCAGCGTATCGACGGTCATGATGCCGGTGATCGGCGTTACCAGGTCCTCGTAGCCGAAGTCGAGACGGCCCGGCCCCGGGAGCCAGCTGAGCTCGGCGTAGAAGATCAGCAGCCCCATGATGCCGAGCCAGAAGATCGGCATCGAATAGCCGACCAGGCCGACGAAGCGGATCGCATGATCGATGAGTGTGTCCTTGCGCACCGCGGCCCAGACGCCCAGTGGAACGCCGAGCACCACGCCGAGCACAATACCCCAGGTGGCGAGCTCGAGCGTCGCCGGGAAGACGTGCAGCAGGTCTTCCAGCACCGGGTGCGAAGTCCGGAGCGACATGCCGAAGTCGCCCCCGAGAACGTGCTGGATGTAGAGCAGGAACTGGATCGGGATCGGGTGATTGAGCCCCAGCTGCACCCTTGCAGCCGCGATCGTCGATGCCGACGCGTGGTCCCCGACGATGGCGAGGACCGGATCGGTCGGCAGGAATCGGCTGATGACGAAGGTCACCAGCAGCAGCCCCAGCATCGTGGTCGCGATCGAGGCGACGACCTTGCCGGTCGCTTTCGCGTGCGCAGCGATCATCTTGCGCCCGGGCCGCGCGGAGACACCTCAGACAACCTCAAGACCCTCACCCAACCCTCTCCACACGGGGGAGGGTTTGGGGCGCGCCGCTCGGGGCAAGTGCGATCGCTCCCTCGCCCCGCCCGGGAATGCGGACATTCGTCCGCTGTGGGAGAGGGCGGGGGTGAGGGTTTTGGAGCTGCCTGAGCATTCTCAAGAAAGAACCATCCGACCGCATCAATGGCGATGCGACCGGATGGTTCATTTCCGTTCGGAGATCCGTCAGTTCTTGACGACGTTCTTGTAGATATTGAGGTCGAAGGTCGGGCCGATGATCAGGCCATCGACGTTCTTCCGCACGGCGGCGGTTTCGACCTGCTGGAACATGATGACGTAGGGGCTCTCGTTGAGCGCCATCTTCTGCAGGTCCATGTACATCTGGGCTCGCTTGGCGGAGTCCTTCTCGTCACGCGCCGCTTTCACCGCCGCCGCGCGCTCGTCGGACTGCCACTGGTTCCGCTTGGCCAGCGGCGCATTGAGATAGCCGTCGGTGTTGGAGTGCGGATCCTGATAATCCGAGCCCCATTGGCCGAGATAGATATCGTGCTCGCTGGCCCGGTACTTGGTGAGCGTGGTCTTGTTGTCGGCCAGCTTGATGACCAGATGGATGCCGGCCTTGGCCATCGAGTTCTGCAGCGAGGCGGCGAGTTCCTTGGAATCCGAGCGGTTGCTGACATCCATGGTGACGTCGAAGCCGTTCGGGAAGCCCGCCTTCTTCAACAGCTCCTTCGCTTTGTCGACGTCATAGGTAAAGGGTGTCTCGTTGTCGGCGCCGAGCTGGCCGTCGGGCAGGAAGGTCTGATGGACGATGCCGGTGCCGTTGAACTCCGTCTTCTGGAGACCATTGTAGTCCACCAGGTACTTCATCGCCTGCCGCGCATCGACATTGCCCAGATACTGGTTCTTGGTGTTGAGACCCATGTACCAGAGCGTTGCCTTCGGCGAGGACACATTCTTGATGTTGCTGTCGCCGGCGACCGCCTTCAACTCGTCGCCGGTCAGATTGCGGGCGACATCGACGTCGCCCTTCTGCAGCAGCAGCTGCTGGGTGGCGGTCTCGGTCACGTTCTTGATCAGCACGTGCTTGATCTTCGGCGCGCCGTCCCAGTAGCTCTCATTGGCGTCGAGGACCTCGGACTCGTTCGGCGTGAAGCTCTTCAACATGAAGGGGCCTGAGCCCGCTTCATTGGTCTTCAGCCAGCCGGTGCCATAGTCGCCGTTGGTCTCATGCGCGGCGACGGTCTTCTTGTCGACCACGACGCTGGTATAGGAGAGGCAGTTCAGGAAGAAGCTCGGCGAGTAGGCGGCGTCGAGCTCGACCTCGAGGGTCATCGGGTCCTTGACCCGGACCATCTTATCGACGTTGTCCTTGGTGAGGCCGAACTGGTTCATGATGAAGGCCGGGTTGCCGTCCAGCTTCACAAAGCGGATCAGCGAATAAGCGGCGTCCTCGGCGGTCATGTCGTTACCCGAGTGGAATTTGATCCCCGGCCGGATCTTGAAGTCGAAGGTCTTGCCGTCGTCGCTGACCGTGTAGCTCTCGGCCGCCACGAACTTCAATTCGGAGGTCTTCTCCGGATTGATCATGACCAGGCGGTCGTAGGTGTTGGCCATGTATTCCGACGACGAGAACTCGTAGATCTGCCCCGGGTCGAGCGTGATCGTGTCGTCGATGATGTAGGCCATCACCAGCGTATCCTTCGGCGTCCCCGCCAGTGCCACCCCGGCGAAGGCGAAAGCCCCGAGCGTCATCGCCATCCCGGAGACGGCCGACTTGAAGAACGGTTTCATGTCTGAATGCTCCCTGATTCCCAGCGGTCCGGCGCGGTTTTTCGTTCGCTTTTCGCCCCGCGCCTTCCGGACCGAACGGTCAAACTTATCATGGCTCCGTCATCGAGGTAAACGACCGCGGCAGGCGGGGACGCGCGGAAAACTCAGGTCAGGCGCTGCATATCAGGCCCTTCAGGCGAAGCGGCGGATCCAGGCGGCGTGCTGCGGAAAGGCGGCCAGCAGGGCCGCGTGCGCACCGAGTTCGAAGTCGTCGAAGGCGAAACCGGGTGCCACCGTGCAGCCGACCAGCGCATAGCGGCTTCCGATGGCCGGCGCCGCGCCGAACCAGGCGCCGGCGGGGACGACGTGCTGGGGCTGGAGGCCGCGCGCCAGGTCGGTGCCGAGCCGGGTCTCCTTCAGCGCGCCGGCGGGGCTGATCTCCACGATCGCCAGCGGGTCGCCGGCATAGAAGTGCCAGACCTCGTCCGACTTGATCCGGTGCAGCCTGGAGCGCTGCCCGGCTTCGAGCAGGTAGTAGATCGCCGTCGAGATGTAGCGCGCGCCGTCGAAACGCTTGGGCAAACCCTCGAGCGGGATGGTCTCCTCCGCGCGATAGGTTTCCCGATACCAGCCGCCTTCGGGATGCGGTTTGAGGTCGAGTGCTGCGACGATCTCTGCTGCCGTCATCATGCCGGAATATCCACGATCCTCGCGCTCGAATCCTCTTGCTTGACGCGACGCCGAGGAGCATGGGACCGTTCGCTCCGGGGACAAGATCCGGGGACCGACGCCCGTCCGGCGCGCGCATGCCGAGCATCTATCAGATCAAGCCGGCTTTCCAGGGCCTGCTGCGGCCGACGGTGCAACGGCTTGCGGCCGCTGGCGTCACCGCCAACCAGATCACGCTGCTGGCGGCCGCCCTCTCGCTGCTGACCGGGATCATTCTCGCCGCCTGGCCGTCGCCTTCTCCGCTCTGGCTGCTGCTGCCGGTCGTGCTCTTCTTCCGCATGGCCCTGAACGCGATCGACGGCATGCTGGCCCGCGAGCACGACCAGAAGAGCGCGCTCGGCGCCTTCCTGAACGAGCTCGGCGACGTCGTCTCCGACGCGGCGCTCACTCTCCCCTTTGCCCTGCTGCCCGGCGTCTTCGCGACTCTGGTGGTGATCGCCGTCATCCTGGCCGGGTTGACCGAGATGGCCGGAGTCGTGGCGCTTCAGGTCGGGGCCGCACGGCGCTACGACGGGCCGATGGGGAAGAGCGACCGCGCCTTCGCCTTCGGCCTGCTCGCGTTCGTGACCGGCATCGGCCTGCCGGTCGGCGCCTGGCTGAACTGGGCGATCGCCCTCATCGCGGGGTTGACCGCGCTTACCGTCGCCAACCGCATCCGCGCGGCCCTGCGCTCAGCGAAGCCATGATCGATTTCGATCTCTCGCCGAACGTCGGCTATGCGCTGCTCGGCATCCTCGGCCTGCTGGTCGTGGCGAGCCTGTTTGCGCTCGTGCTCGGCCGGATCAGGAGGGATAAGGACTACAGCGAGCTGCGGCTTCGCATCCGCACTTGGTGGGTGATCGTGCTGCTGTTCGGCGCGGCGATCGCGCTGACCCCGATCTTCGCCATCGCGCTGCTCGGCTTTGTGAGCTTCCTCGCCTACAAGGAATACGTGACGCTGATCCCGACGCGTCGCGCCGATCACCGCGTGCTGTTCTGGTCCTATGTGGCGATCCCGCTGCAGTACTACTGGGTGGCCGATGCCTGGTACGGCATGTTCATCATCTTCATCCCGGTCTACTGCTTTCTTCTGCTGCCCGCGCGCATGGTGCTGATCGGCGAGACCGATGGGTTCATCCGTGCCGCCGGCACCTTGCATTGGGGACTGATGACCACGGTCTTCAGCTTGAGCCACACCGCTTATCTCCTGGCGCTGCCGGCCGCCGGCAATCCGGTCGCGGGCGGCGACGGGCTGCTGCTCTATCTGCTGCTGCTGACCCAGCTCAACGACGTCGCTCAATATGTCTGGGGCAAGACCTTCGGCCGCCACAAGGTGGTGCCGAAGGTCAGTCCGAAGAAGACGGTCGAGGGTCTCATCGGCGGCATCCTCACGACCGCGGCGGTCGCGGTTGCCGTGGCGCCGTTCCTGACGCCGCTGACCCGGCTCGAATCCCTCGGTGCCGGGCTGCTGATCGGCGTCTCCGGTTTCCTCGGCGATATCAGCGTCTCCGCCGTGAAGCGCGATCTCGGCATCAAGGACAGCGGCAACACGCTGCCCGGCCACGGCGGCATTCTCGACCGGGTGGACAGCCTCACCTTCGCCGCGCCGCTGTTCTTCCATTTCGTCTACTACCTGCACTACTGAACGCCGATGGTCTGGCTGCTGCGCCTGCTGTTCTGGATCCTGATCGCGCGGCCGTTGGTGCTGGTCGTGCTCGGCCTCAATGTGCGCAACCCCGAGCGCCTGCCGCTCCGCGGGCCGGCGATCGTGGTCGCCAACCACAACAGCCATATGGACGCCTTCGTCCTGATGTCGCTCTTCCCGCTGAAGCGCTTGGCCCAGCTTCGCCCCGTGGCCGCGGCCGACTACTTCCTGAAGAACCCGTTGCTCGCCTGGTTCACGCTCGAGATCGTCAATATGATCCCGATCGAGCGGCCGGGCGGCGGGCGCAAGCTGAAGCGGGATATCGACCCCTTGCAGGAGTGCACCGAAGCGCTCGAGCGCGGCGAGATTCTGGTGGTCTTTCCGGAAGGGACGCGCGGCGACACCGAAGCGCTCGGCAAGTTCAAGGGCGGTGTCGCGCGGTTGAAGGAGCAGTTCCCGGATGCGCCGGTCGTCCCGGTCTACCTTCAGGGCCTCGGCCGCGTGCTGCCGAAAGGCGAGATTGCCTTCGTGCCGCGGATCGTCGACGTCTTCGTCGGTGCGCCGGTCTCCTGGACCGGCCGCCGGGCCGATTTCACCGCGGCCATGGAGCAGGCGGTCAAGGACCTCGCCGCCCAGGCGCCGCAGCGCCGCTGGTGAGCGCTCAGCGCAGATAGATGTCGATGTAGTCGGCGACCTGGTCGCAGGGATTGTCGATCGGCTGCAGGCGCCAGTATTTCTTCCCCGGCTTCTTCAGGAAAGTGTAGCGGCCGTTGCGTTCGCAGGGCTGGTCGTTGTTGTTGCCTTCGACCCGGGTCATCACATTGCCCTCGAACACGAAGGTCGATTTGTCGATCGCGACGACCTCGCCGTCGAGCTCGACGACACCTTGCTTCGCCTCCTGTCGCCCGGTGAGATGCCAGCGCCCGTCCTTGGCGACGACGTCGGCGGTGCCGGCGGTCCGGAGATCGCCGAAACCGAGCCATTGCAGGGTCAGCAGATGGTGGCCGAGCAGCTGCTTCGCCGCGGCTTGGTCGGAGACGGTGGGATCGGCGGAGGCCAGCGCCGGCGCCAGCACGAGCAGCGCAACGAGGAAGCCACGCATCAGTGTCCCCTGTATCTGGCGACCGCCGCCTGCAGCCGGTCATGCGGGACCGCATGCGCGGTGCGGCCTTTGTAGCCGCTCATGGTGTCGGCGGCTACCAGCGCGTTCCAGATCGCCTCCTCGGTGGCCTCGGCGGCCGCCTGGAAGAGCGGCGTGCACTCGTCCATGCCGAGCATCCTGACGTCGCACATCTTGGCGCGCATCGGCGCGCGGTTGCCGGTGGAGAAGGCGAGGAAGATGTCGCCGCTGCCGTTGGTGCCATAGCCGCCGACCCAGGCGAGGCCCGTGGTCGCGCGCCGCGCCAGGCGCTGGCACTGGATCGGCAGTAGCGGCGCGTCGGTCGCCAGGATCACGATGATCGAGCCCTGGCCTTCCTGCGGCACCCAATGCGCGCTCTTGACGACATCGGTGCCGATCTCGAGCCCGACCGGCGCCGTGCCGCAGCGGAGCATGCGCCGCTCGCCGTAGTTCGCCTGCACGAGCGCGCCCACGGTCCAGCCGCCGCGCGCCTCCGGCACGCGGCGCGAGGCCGTGCCGGTGCCGCCCTTGAACTCGTGGGCGATCATGCCGGTACCGCCGCCGACATTGCCCTCGGCAGGAATGCCGCCGGTCGCGGATTCCATGGCGCGGATCGCGAGGTCCGGGGTGACCGGGAAGCTCTCGGCATCGCTCAGCCAGCCGTCCCAGGTCTCGGCGGTCACCGGGAGGTGCCAGGCCTGCTCGATGCCGCGGCGTGCCGCCAGCATGCAGATCGAATCGCGTACTACGCCCACCGCATGGGTGTTGGTGATGCAGATCGGCGAGGCCAGCATGCCCTGCTCGGCGATCCAGATCGTGCCGGTCATCTCGCCGTTGCCGTTGAAGCTGTGAAAGCCGGCGAAGCAGAACGAGGTGAAGATATCCGGCGCCGGCCAGATCGCGGTGACGCCCGTGCGCACGACATTGGGCTCGTCGCGGATCAGCGTGGCGCTGCCGACGGTGACGCCGGCCACGTCGGTGATCGCATTCAACGGACCCGGCGACATCTGCCCCAGCACGATCCCGAGATCGCGCAGCCGCTTCCTCCCCATCTTTCCCCCGATCAGATTTTCTTAGCCGACCTGCTCCGGCAAACGCATCCAGTCCGGTACATAGGGCCGCGCGCGGCTCTCGCCGGCGACCAGCCCATCGCTCCGCGCGCGGTCGAGATGCTCCAGCCGCACCATGGCGAGGCCGAGATCGCCTTCGGCGGCGACGCTCTTCATCTCGCCGGCCTCGACCTCGCCCAGCATCAGCGCCGCGCCGGGCTGCGGTGCCCGCCCCTCGATCCTGACCGGCAGCAGGCGCTTGCGCACCAGGCCGCGATAGCGTGTCCGCGCGGTCAGCTCCTGGCCCATATAGCAGCCCTTGTCCCAATCGACACCGGCGAGCTCGTCGAATCCGTTCTCGAGCAGGATGCCCTTCTCTGGCGTCAAGTCGCGGCTGCCGTTGGGGACACCGAGGGCGATCCGATGCCGCTCATAGGCGGCTTCGGTCGCCACCGTGAAGCCCATATCCCGCGCCAGGGTTTCGGCCTCGCCGCGCGGCAGGAAGGCGCGGGCGCCGAGGGCGGGGAGCCGCGGATCGGTGAAGGCGACGCCGACGCCGAACGGCTTCGCCTCGCCGGCCCTCGCGCCGAGGCCCAATTTCGGCAGCGCACCCGGTCCGAAGAACGAGACCGGCACCCACTGCTCGGCGAGATCGACGATCTTCACCTTCGAGCGCAATCGATACATGGAGAGCCGTTTGATGAGATCGGCGCGTCGCCCGGCTTCGGGATCGAGCAGATACCGCGCCCCGTCCGGCCCAGTGGTTTCCAGGGGCGCCTCCACGAGGCAGAAATCGTGCAGGAACTTGCCCTGCGGCGTCAGGAAGGCGTTGTATACCGCGCGGGCGGCGGAAATCTTGCGGGCGTCGTTGCTGACCAGGCCCTGCAGGAAGGTCTGCCGGTCCTCGCCCTCGACGCCGATCGCTCCGCGGAACGCATCGAGGCAAAAATAGTCCGTGTCGGTCATGTGGCTTTGGCTTGGCTGTTACACGATCTATGGTAATAGTCGGAAGCGCTCGGGAAATTGCAAGGCCAGCGGTCGACAAAGGGGACGTAGATGAAGCGGATCGGGTTGCTCACCAGCGGCGGCGATTGCGCCGGGCTGAACGCGGTCATTCGCGGCGTCTATGCGCGGTCGCGTCAGCTGGGCTGGCAGGTGGTTGGTATCAAGAACGGCACGGCCGGGCTGATGGCGCGCCCCGTCGAGGCCCAGGAGCTGGACGACCGCGCCCTTTCGAGCGACCTGCTGCGCCTCGGCGGCACGATCCTCGGCACCACCAACAAGGGCGATCCGTTCAAGTTTCCGATGGAGGACGGCAGCTTCGCCGATCGCTCCAACGAGGTAATCGAAGGCTATCGGCACCTCGGCCTCGACGGGCTGATCATGATCGGCGGCGACGGCTCGATGGCGATCATCCGCAAGCTCGCCAAGCAGGGCAACATCCCGCTGGTCGCGATCCCGAAGACCATCGACAACGATATCGGCGTCACCGAGACCTCGATCGGTTTCGAGACCGCCGTCCAAGCGGCGACCTCGGCGCTCGACCATCTGCAGCCGACGGCCGCCTCGCACAGCCGCGTCATGGTGCTGGAGTTGATGGGACGCGATGCCGGCCATATCGCGCTCTGGGCCGGGATCGCCGGCGGCGCCGACGTGATCCTGCTGCCCGAGATCCCCTACAAGTTTTCCGTGATCTGCCACAAGCTCGAGGAGCTGAAGAAGTCCGGGCGCAACTTCGCCCTGATCGTCGTCGCGGAAGCGGTGAAGACCGAGGACGGCCAGTCGGTCACCTCGGTCCACGGCGGCGGCGCCGGGGCCACCAAGACCTATGGCGGCATCGGCCAGTATATCGGCGCCGAGATCGCGCGGCTGACCGGCGCGGAGACCCGCGTGACCGTGCTCGGTCACGTGCAGCGCGGCGGCACGCCGGAGCCCGGCGACCGCGTGCTCGGCTCGGCCTTCGGCGTCCATGCCGTCGAGCTCCTCGCCGAGCGGCGCTTCGACCGCATGGTCGCCTGGAGCAACCGCCGCATCATCGACGTGCCGATCGAAGAGGCGGTCAAGAACAATTCGACGGTCGATCCGCAGGGCACGCTGGTCACCTCGGCGCGCGGCCTCGGTATCAGCTTCGGCGACTGATCGCGTGGCGGCGCTCGATCCGGCCGCTTTCTGGGAGTTCAGCCTCGCCTACTACGCCAGCGAGCCGGTCGCGTCCGCATGCCTCTCGCTGCAGGACCGGCGCGGCGCCGACGTGAACATCCTGTTATGCTGCTGCTGGCTCGCCACAATCGGGTATCGCGTCGACCGTCCTCCGCTCGAAGCCGCCATCGGCGCTGGAACGGAGTGGCGCCGCGTAGTGCTGGAGCCGCTGCGCGCCGCGCGCCGATCGGCATGGCGCGATTTCCCCGAGCTCACGAAGAGCGCGCGCGACGCGGTGAAGCAGGGGATCCTCGCCGCCGAACTCGAGGCCGAGCGCGTGGCGCAGGGCATGATCGCAACCGCCATCGAGCCCGATGTGAGCGCGGATGCGGAGATGGCGCCGCGCGCCCGCGCCAGCACCATGCTGGAAGCCTATCTCGGCATCATCATCCCCGAACCGGATGCCCGCGACGCCGAGGACCTGGCGGCTCTGCTCGAACCACTCTGATTTCAGAGCGTTAGACCGGTCGGGCCGGTTCCCGGACCCGGAACCAATTTGCCGCGGAGGCGTTGTATTTCCGTTCGGCGCCGCCGGCCGGATTCCACGCCACCCCTCAAGCAGCAGAAGCCTCGATGAATGAGCAGTCTTGACCTCGCCGTCATCGGCAACAGCAGCGTTGCGGCACTGATCGACGCCCAGGCGCGGATCGTCTTCGCGAGCCTGCCGCGACTCGATTCCGATCCCGTGTTCTGCGCGCTGCTGCGCGGCGGCAACGCGGCCGGCGCGGATCGGGCCGACGGCGCGCTCTCGGTCGAGCTCAGGGACTATGCCTCGTCCGAGCAGTCCTATCTTGAGAACACCGCGGTGTTGCACTCGGTGCTGACCGACAAGGACGGCGGCGCGGTCGAGGTGGTGGATTTCGCGCCGCGCTACGACATGTATGCGCGCACCCATCGTCCGCCGATGCTGGTGCGCCGCATCACGCCGGTCGCAGGAAGGCCGATGATCCGGATGCTGGCGCGGCCGTTGAGTGACTATGGCGGAACGCCGTGCAGGAGCGTGCGCGGCAGCCATCACATCGTCTATTTCAGCGATCGCCAGCGCCAGCGCATGACGACGTCGATCCCCATCAGCTATGCGATGGAGGAGCGCTATTTTCGCCTCGATCAGCAGCACTGGGTCCTCTGGGGGCCCGACGAGCCGATCGACTCCGATCTCGAGGAGCTGTGCCGGCGCTATTTCGAGAGCACGTGCGCGCACTGGCGGCTGTGGGTGCGCGGCCTCTCGATTCCGTTCGAATGGCAGGAAGCGGTGATCCGCGCCGCCATCACCCTGAAGCTCTGCATGTTCGAGGAGACCGGTGCGATCGCGGCGGCGCTCACCACCTCGATCCCCGAGGCGCCGAACACGATCCGCAACTGGGACTACCGCTATTGCTGGCTGCGGGACGCGGTCTTCGTGATCCGCGCGCTCAACCGGCTCGGCGTCACCCGCACCATGGAGCAGTATATCGGCTTCATCACCGACATCATCGACACGGCGCGGGACGTGATCCAGCCGGTCTACGGCATCTCGCGCGAGGCCGACCTGACCGAGACCACGGCGCCGGCGCTCGCCGGCTATCGCGGCATGGGGCCGGTCCGGGTCGGCAATGCCGCCTATGCCCAGGTGCAGAACGACGTCTACGGCAGCATGGTGCTGGCCGCCGTCCACCTGTTCTTCGACCAGCGGCTGCTGCGTAAGCCGGCGAACGAGGAGCTCTACGACCAGCTCGAATCCCTCGGAGGGCGCGCGCTCGCGGTCTACGACAAGCCGGATGCCGGACCCTGGGAGCTGCGCGGCACCGCCGCGGTCCACACCTTTTCCGCCATGATGTGCTGGGCGGCCTGCGACCGGCTGAAGCGGATCGCGCGGGTGATGGGCAGGATCGACCGCACCGAATACTGGAGCGGCAAGGCGGAGCATCTCAAGGCGGAGATCACCCGCCGTACCTGGTCGGAGCAGCTCCACTGCTTCGTCTCCACCTTCGACGGCAACGAGCTCGACGCGGCGCTGCTGCTGATGCCGCAGTTGGGCTTCGTGCAGCCGAGCGACGAGCGCTATGTGGCGACGGTCGATCGCATCGGCAAGGAGCTGAAGCGTGGCGACTTCATCTACCGCTACGTCGTGCGGGACGATTTTGGCGAGCCGGAAACGGCCTTCCTGATCTGCACCTTCTGGTACATCGACGCCTTGGCGGCGATCGGCCGCACCATCGAGGCGCGCGCCTTGTTCGACAAGATCATGACCTATCGCAATCGTTTCGGTCTCTTCTCGGAAGACGTCGACCCGAAGACCGGGGAGCTTTGGGGCAACTTCCCCCAGGCCTATTCCATGGTGGGGCTCATCAACTCAGCCATGAACCTCAGCTTGAGCTGGGAGGAGGCTTCATGAGCCGTCTGATCGTCGTCTCCAACCGCGTCGCGCTGCCGCGGGACCGGTCGGCGCGGGCGGGCGGGCTCGCCGTCGGCGTGCTCTCCGCCTTGAAGCGCTCGAAGGGTGTCTGGTTCGGCTGGAGCGGCGAGACGTCCGGGGGCGCCCACCCGGCCCGGGCGCTCCGCTCCGGCGGGATCGACTATGTCACCATGGACTTCACGCCGGAGGAGTTCGAGTCCTTCTACAACGGCTATTGCAACGCCACGCTTTGGCCGCTGCTGCATTTCCGCCTCGGCCTGGTCGAGCATTCGCGCCAGAACCAGGACGCCTATATGCGGATCAACGCCCGCTTTGCCGATCACCTCGCGGCGCTGGTCAGGCCCGACGACGTGATCTGGGTGCACGACTACCAGCTGATGATGCTGCCGGGCGAGCTGCGGCTGCGCGGGCTTCGAAACCGCATCGGCTTCTTCCTGCATATCCCGCTGCCCGGTCCCGAGATCCTGGCGGCGCTGCCCGCGCATCGCCAGCTGATGAACTCGCTGGCCCAGGCGGATCTGGTCGGCTTCCAGACCGAGAGCGACCTCCGTGCCTTCCGCGACTACGCGATCTACGAGGCGGGCGGTGCTATGGGCGCGGACGGCCGGATCGAGATGTTCGGCCGCAAGCTCAGGGCCGGCGTCTTTCCGATCGGGATCGACGTCAAGGAGCTGACCGACCTCGCCCGCGAGGCCGAGCAGGACGAGGAGACGCGGCGCCTGGCCGACAGCGTGGACGGGCGCCAGCTCATCATCGGCGTCGATCGCCTGGACTACAGCAAGGGCATCCTGAACCGCATCGATGCCGTGGGCGAGCTGCTCACCAGCCGGCCGGACTATCGCAATCGCATCACCTTCGTGCAGATCGCGGCGCCGTCGCGCATTGACGTCGCGCGCTACCGCAGCCTGCGGCGAGAGATCGAGGCGGCGGCGGGCCGGGTCAACGGCCGCCATGCCGAGATCGACTGGGTGCCGATCCGGTACTTGAACCGCGTCTTCCCGCGCCGCCAGCTCGCTGGCTTCTACCGCGTCGCAAGGCTCGGCTTGGTGACGCCGCTCCGGGATGGGATGAATCTGGTCGCCAAGGAGTACGTGGCGGCGCAGCGGCCGGAGGATCCGGGCGTGCTGGTGCTGTCGCGCTTCGCCGGCGCCGCGCGCGAGATGAAGGGCGCCATCATCGTCAATCCGTTCGACACCGCCGAGGTGGCCGAGGCGATCGACCAGGGCCTCCGTATGCCGCTGGAACAGCGGCGGGAGCGCTGGCAGAGCATGGTGGGTTCGCTCCGCCGCAACGACCTCGCCACCTGGTCCGACAGTTTCCTCGACACCCTGACCACGGCGGCGCGGGCCGCCGCCTAGCCGGCGACGCGCCGCAGCCAGTCGCGCACGTCGATCGGATCGGCGAGCGCCCATTCCGCCGCAGGAGCATCGAGCGTGCCGACAGCGACACCCTGGCCGCCGAGGGCATACGCCGCCGCGATGCCGTCGAGATCGGTGCGATCGTCGCCGATATAGACCGGCTGCCGGCCGGCGAAGGGCGCGACCGCCATCAGCCGATGGAGCGCGTCCCCCTTGTTGCGCCGGCGTGATCGCACCTCATAGACGCAATGCCCGGCGAGAACCTCCCAATCCTCGTCGTGTGGAAGCGTGCGCAGTCCCGTGCGCAAGGCGGGCTCCGCTTCCGGCGCCTGGCGATAGTGGATCGCGAAAGCGGTTCCTTTGTCCTCGGCGAGGAGGCCCGGCCATTGCCGCCGCAGCGATCCGACCAGCGCGAGCAGCCCGGCATGCAACGCGGAGGGCAAAGGCTCGCCGATCTGGATGATCTCGCCGTCGGGCCGGGCACGCAGCTCGGCGCCATGAGCGCCCGCCGCCGCGAGACGGGCCGGCGCCAGCATGCGGTCGATGCCTGCGACCGGTCGTCCGGAGACGATGGCCAGCGCGCAGTCCAAGCGGTCGCGCAGCCGGAGCAGGAGTTCGGGCAGGCCGGGCGGGGCGGTGACCGCCTCGGGGCTCGGCGCGAGCTCGACCAGGGTTCCGTCGAAATCGAGGAACAGCGCGAGGCGGTCGAGTGGCAGGAGCGGAGGCGGGGGCCTCGTCATTTCCGCCCGGGGGACCCCTTATCGGATGGACCGCGGCGACGCGCCGCCTGGCCCCAGCGCATCACGCGTCCGGTATCGATGCCGAAGAGGTCGAGCACGCGACCGAGGCTGTGGTCCACCATCTCTTCCAGGCTCTGCGGCCGCGCATACATGGCAGGGACCGGCGGGGCGATAATGGCGCCGATCTCGGTCGCGGCCAGCATGTTCTTCAGATGGCCGGCATGGAGCGGGGTCTCGCGCACCATCAGCACCAGGCGACGGCGTTCCTTCAGGGTCACGTCGGCCGCCCGGGAGATCAGGGTCGTGGTGACCCCCGTCGCGATCTCGGCCAGGGTCTTCACCGAGCAGGGGGCGACGATCATGCCCATGGTCTGGAAGGAGCCGCTGGAGATTGCGGCGCCCAGGTCGTCGATCGGATGGACCTGATCGGCCAAAGCGAGCACCGCCTTCAGCTTCCTGTCCGTCTCGTAGGCGAGCGCCTGCTCGGCCGAGCGGGAGATCGCGAGATGGGTCTCGATCACCGTGGGCTTCAGGAGCTCGAGCAGCCGGATCCCGTAGACCACCCCCGAGGCGCCGGAGATTCCGACCACCAGGCGCGCCCCGGTCTTGTTGAGAGCCGGCGATGGGTTGGTTCTAGAAGCCATTGTCTTTGCGGGATTTATCATGGATCCGTGGAGGCTCGGCAGCGGAGCGCGCAGGTGCGGCGGGTTAGCACCGACACTGCTCTGTCATTTACTCGGGCAGGCGATTGGAGTTAGCATTCTCGTGTACGTCCCGCCGACGCTAACAGCGTCCGAATGCAACCGCAAACCGGGAGAGTGGGAATGACCGCTGAGCCACATCTTGAGTCCCTCAAGATCAAGCATGCCGATCTCGAAGCCAAGATTGCCGACGAAGAGCGTAGACCCCACCCCGACGACGACATCATCCACGATCTCAAGAAGCAAAAGCTGCGGATCAAGGACGACATGGCCCTGATCCAGCGCGCCGTGGGCCACTAACCCCTCTCAAGAATCCTCACTCCGCGACGCTCGATCCCGGGCTTCCTGTTGGAATTTCGGGTGGCGGGCGCCGCGGGCCGGAAGCTCACCTCGACGACCTGCCGGGCAACCAGTGGGACAGTGGAATTGTGCTGAGTCGCAAGGACCCTTGACCCCGGCTCCGCCATCCCGCTAATTTTATTGCATGACCGCAACCCGTTTCGGCCTGGACCTCCTTCGACTTACCGCCCCGGCGTGCTGATCGCGCCGGTCGCAGGGCTCGTCCCGAGCCCGCCCGCTGAAGTCGAACCCTCTGGCCTTCAAGAAACGGACCCCCGCCATGCGCGTTGACCCCGCCGCCAAATACCGACCGTTCCAACCCATCAATTTGCCCGACCGGAAGTGGCCGGGCCGCACCATCACCAAGGCGCCGATCTGGTGCAGCGTCGACTTGCGCGACGGCAACCAGGCGCTGATCGAGCCCATGGGGCCCGAGCGCAAGATGCGCATGTTCAAGACCTTGGTG
The DNA here is from genome assembly GCA_035542015.1 of Candidatus Cybelea sp. Lineage (GTDB taxonomy): Bacteria > Pseudomonadota > Alphaproteobacteria > Dongiales > Dongiaceae > Dongia. Next base: position 20,191 of record DATKMF010000238.1, on the reverse strand, counting down.
CGCATGGGTTACAAGGAGATTGAAGTCGGCTTTCCCTCCGCCTCGCAGACCGATTTCGATTTCTGTCGCGAATTGATCGAGGGCAAGCACATCCCCTCCGACGTCACCATCCAGGTTCTGACGCAGGCCCGCGACCACCTGATCAAGCGGACCTACGAGGCGATCCTCGGCGCCAAGCGCGCCATCGTCCATGTCTACAACTCCACCTCGACCCTGCAGCGCCGGGTCGTGTTCGGCCAGGATATGGCGGGGATCAAGGCGATCGCCGTCAATGGGGCAAAGCTCGTGCGCGAGTTTGCCGAGAAGCAGCCGGGCTCGACCGAGTTCGTCTACCAGTACAGCCCGGAGAGCTTCACCGGCACCGAGATCGACTACGCGATCGAGGTCTGCGAGGCGGTGATGGACGTCTGGGAGCCGACGCCGCAGAAGCGCTGCATCCTCAACCTCCCGGCCACCGTCGAGATGGCGTCGCCGAACATCTACGCCGACCAGATCGAATACTTCTGCCGCAAGATGAGGAACCGGGAATGCGCCATCATCTCGCTCCACCCACACAATGATCGGGGCACCGGAGTCGCCGCCGCCGAACTCGGCGTGATGGCCGGCGCCGAGCGGATCGAGGGTACTCTGTTCGGCAATGGCGAGCGTACCGGCAACGTCGATCTCGTCACCTTGGGTCTCAATCTCTTTACTCAGGGCGTTGATCCTGAAGTAGATTTTTCCGACATCAACGACCTCGTGCGGACCGCGGAATACTGCAACCAGCTGCCGGTCCACCCGCGCCATCCCTACGCCGGCGACCTGGTCTTCACCGCCTTCTCGGGCTCGCATCAGGATGCGATCAAGAAGGGCTTCGCGGCCATGCGGCAATCGAACAGCGGCGAATGGGCCGTGCCCTATCTGCCGATCGACCCGCAGGACGTCGGGCGCGACTACGAGGCCGTGATCCGGATCAACAGCCAGTCCGGCAAGGGCGGCGTCGCCTATATCATGGAGAAGGATTACGGCCTCAGCCTGCCGCGCAAGTTGCAGATGGAGTTCAGCCAGATCGTCCAGGAGATCGCCGACCAGACCGGCAAGGAGATCTCCAGCGAGGTGATCTGGCGCACCTTCAACGACGAGTACCTGTCCCTCGCCGAGCCCTATGGCTTTGTCGACCACCAGAGCGTCACCGACACCCATGCCAGCGAGGTGCGGAACCTGACCGCTACCCTCCGGGAAAACGGCGGCGAGGTGCAGATTTCCGGCCGCGGCAACGGCCCGATCGACGCCTTCATGGACGCGCTCAAGCGCCACAGCGGGATCGAGCTGAAGGTGATCGATTACCGCGAGCACTCGGTCGGCCTCGGCAACGACGCGGCGGCCGTTGCCTATCTGGAGACGAGGCTGAAGGACGGGCGCACGGTCTTCGGCGTCGGCATGAACCCGAACATCGTGACCGCGAGCCTGATGGCGGTGGTCTCGGCCGCCAACCGGGCCAAGCTCGGCAAGATCCGCGAACTCCAGGGCGCGGCCGAGTAGCGACAGCCGGGGTGCGACCGAAGCCGAAGCTCGGGTGGCGGCGTACCAAGGCCGCGCTGATCTCGCCCGTCGTCTGGCGGCGGCGGGCGGTCTTTCTGCTGGGCGCTGTGGCCGTCGGTGCCGCCGCGGTCGGTTTCGCCAGGGGCTCCGATCTTGCCCAGCTGCTGTTCCGCGACATGGCGGCGCGCTGGCCCTGGTCGCCGCTCATCGTGACCCCGCTCGGCTTCGCCCTGCTGGCTTGGCTCACCCGGCGCTGGTTCGACGGGGCCCAGGGGAGCGGCATCCCCCAGGCCATCGCAGCCCGCCGCAGCACCGACGAGATGCATCGCGCCCGGTTGATGAGCGCGCGGGTGACGCTGGGCAAGATCGTCTTCACCATGCTCGGTCTTGCCGCCGGCGCCTCGGTCGGCCGCGAGGGGCCGACGGTGCAGGTCGGCGCGGCGATCATGTTCGCCATCGGACGGTATTCCGGCCTCGGCCGCCAGCCGGGTTTGATCCTGGCGGGTGCCGCGGCCGGCGTCGCCGGCGCCTTCAACACGCCCCTGGCCGGCATCGTCTTTGCGATTGAGGAGATGGCGAAGGCCTTCGACCGACGCATGAACGTGCTGGTGGTCGCCGCGGTGATCCTGGCCGGCCTCACCAGCCTCGCCCTGATCGGCGACTACAGCTATTTCGGCCAGGTCTCGACCCGGCTTGCCGATTGGTCGGATTGGGTCGCGGTCCTGCTCTGCGCCGTCATCTGCGGCGCCCTCGGCGGTCTCTTCAGCCGGGGCGTGATCCTGGTCGCGAGCGCGCGGGCGGGTTGGATCGTCGCGGCGAAGCGTCAACCGCTCCTGTTCGCGGCCGGCTGCGGGCTCGTCGTCGCACTGCTCGGTCTCGCGACCGAGGGCTTCGCCAACGGCACCGGTTATGCGCCGACACGCACGATTCTGGAGGCCGGTGCCCTGCCGCCGTTCTGGTATGGACCGGCTAAGCTGATCGCCACCATGCTTTCCTCGGTGAGCGGCATTCCCGGCGGCCTGTTTTCGCCCTCGCTCTCGGTCGGCGCCGCCTTCGCGACTGTCATCCACGCGATCCTGCCGGACACGAATATGCAGGCGGTCGCGCTGCTCGCGATGGTCGCCTATTTCGCGGGCGTCGTGCAGTCGCCCCTGACCGCGTTCGTCATCGTGCTGGAGATGACCAGCGACCGCGGCATGGCGATGCCTTTGATGGCGGCGGCGCTGCTGGCATCCGGCATGTCGCGCCTGATCTGCCCGGAACCGCTCTATCATGCACTGTCCTACGCCTACGACGTCCCGCGCCGCGACTCCTGACAAGTACTGACCGAAGCGCAGGCTATCCCTATGCTGTCGAAGACGGTCGGAGCGAGAGAGGCGTGCATGTCTTGGGTCGGGAGCCGGTCATACGGCGCGACGTTGGTCGCGACCGCCGCGGTGCTGTGGAGCACCGGTGGCCTCTTCGTCCGCGCGCTCGACCTCGACCTCTGGACCATGCTGGTCTGGCGCGCCGTGTTCGCCGCCCTGGCGCTGGCGGTCGTGGTGTTCGCGCGGCATGGCGCGCAAAGCGCGACGCGCCTGCGCCGCTTGGGCTGGCCGGGCCTGGTCGCGATCCCGATCGCGACGGTCTCGATGACCTCCTTCGTGGCGGCGGTGAAGCTCACCACCGTCGCCAACGTGATGATCGTCTATGCGACGGTGCCGTTCATCGCGGCGGCCATCGGCTATGCCTGGATCGGCGAACGGCCGAGCCGCAGGATGCTGATCGCGAGCGGCATCGCCTTCCTCGGCATCGCGCTCATGGCCGGCGCCGCACCGAGCGTCCGGGACCTCGCCGGCGACGCCGTGGCGCTGCTGATGACCGTGACCTTCGGCACCCAGCTGGTGATGGCGCGGCGCTACCCCACGCTCGAGATGGCTCCGGTCAACGGTGCAGGTTCCGCGCTCTGTGCGCTCCTTCTTTGGCCGCTCGCCTCGGCGCAAATGCCGGACTTGGCGCAGCTCGGAATCCTGTTGCTGTTCGGCATCGCGACCACGGCCGGTGCCTATGTGCTGTTCTTGATCGGCGGGCGCTACATCCCGTCGGGCGAGGCCGGGCTCATCGGCATGCTGGACGTCGTCCTGGCGCCGATCTGGGTCTGGCTGCTGTTCGACGAGCGCCCCGACACCGCGGCGCTGATCGGCGGCGCGCTCGTGCTCGCCGCGGTGCTCTGGTATCTCGCGGCGCAGCTGACGCGGCGCGCCGCGGCGGCCACCTAGCTACCGCTGGTCGAGCTTGAACTCGATGCGGCGGTTCTTGGTGTAGGCTTCGTCGGTATCCGCGTCGTCGAGCGGGCTGAACTCGGCGAAGCCGGCGGCGGCCAGGCGCTCGGCGGGGATGCCGCGGCTCATCAGATACTTCACGACCGCGATCGCGCGCGCGGTCGAGAGCTCCCAGTTCGAGGGGAATTGCGGCGTCGAGATCGGGCGCTTGTCGGTGAAGCCGTCCACGCGCAGCACCCAGTTGATGTCGTCCGGGATCTCCTTGGAGATCAGGATCAGCGTGGTCGCCAGCGTGTCGAGCTGCTGCTGGCCGTCGGCGCCGATATCGGCGGAGCCGCTCTCGAACAGGATCTCCGACTGGAACACGAAGCGGTCGCCGACGATGCGGATGTCCTGCCGGTCGCCCAGCGCCTCTCTCAAGCGCCCGAAGAACTCGGAGCGGTAGCGCGCCAGCTCCTCGACCTTGGAGGCGAGCGCGGCGTTGAGCTTGCTGCCGAGATCGGAAATCTGCACTTGCTGCTGCTCGTCCTTCTTTTGGGAGGCATCGAGCTCGGCCGAGAGCTGGGAGAGCTGGTCGCGCATCGCCAGGATCTGCGCGTTGAGCAGGGCCACCTCGGCTTCCGACTGGCTGGTTATCTTCCTGGCGTTCTCGTCCGCGGTGAGCAGCTTCTGCTGCAGGTCGTCGCGCAGGCTCTCGAGTGCGGCGATGTCGGTGATCATCGCGGTGATCTTCTCCTTGTCGGCGTCGATCGCCTTGTAGGCGTCCTCGAGCTTCTTCTCCTGGTCCTGGCTCAATTGCTGGGCGTTGGCAATCTGCACCTGGAGATCGGCCAGCTGCTTCTGCTGCGCCTTGTCGGCGTCGGCGTTGGCGGCGAGCTGTTGCTGGGCCGCGTTGAGCTGGCCCTTCAAGGCGTCGCGCTCGCCGATGATGACCGTGATCTTGCTCTGCAGCGCGTCGCGCTCGGCGGTGGACTTGGTGAGAGCCGAGGAGAGCTGCGAGAGCTGCACTTTCAGCTGCTGCGAGTTGCCGCGCTCCATCGACAACATCTCGCCCAATTCGGAGATCTGCTTGGAGAGCTTGGCGAGCGTCTCGTCCTTACCGGTCAGCGCCTGGCTGAGATAGAGCTGCGCCACGACGAAGATCATCAGCACGAAGACGATGACCATGAGCAGGGTCGACAGCACGTCGACGTAGCCCGGCCAGGCTTCGAGATTGCGTCCGCGGCGGCGTGAAGCGACGGCCATGGCGTCCTCCTCGCTCTAACTCTGACGTTCCAGGCCCGCTGCCACCGCGATGGTCCGGGTCAGCACCTTGATCTCGGAGCGCAGGTCCTGCACCGCGATGGTGCGACCCTGGGCGAGATCGTCGGCTAGGCGGCTCAGCAGGCCGTCGATGTTGCGCAGGTGATTGCGGCTGTTGGCGTCGAGGCCGAAGCCGCCGCCGGCGGCCAGCTCGCCGAGGCGTTGCAGGAACATCCGGGTCTCGCCCTGGGAATCGGCGAGCCGCTGCATCAGCTGCTGCTCGGAGCGGAGCTGGTCGGTCAAGGCCAGCATCTGGTCGGCCAGCATCTTGAAGTTGGCGTTGGACTGGTGCCGGTTCTCCTCGGCGCGCGCGATGGTGCGCTGCAGCTCGCCCAGGCTCTCCGCGGTCTGCTCCAGGAGGGCCTGGATATAGGCCGGCACCGGCTGGTCGCCCTCGACGATCGAGCCGCCGCTGGAGATCCGGGTCTGGCCGGAGAGCCAATCCTCGAGCTCGTTGAAGAACCGGTTCTGGGCCTGGCCGGCGCGGAGGTCGAGATAGCCCAGCAGCAGCGAACCCGAGAGGCCGAACAGGGAGGCGGAGAAGGCGATGCCCATGCCCGAGAGCGGGCCTTCGAGACTCTGCTTCAGGCTCTCGAACATGCTGGCCGGGTCGCCGCCGCTCGCCACCTTCATGTCGCGGATCGCCCTGGCGACCGAATCGATGGTCCCGAGCAGACCCCAGAAAGTGCCGAGCAGGCCGAGGAAGATGAGGAGGGCGGTCAAGTAACGCGAGAGCTCGCGGCCCTCGTCGAGCCGCGCCTGGATGCCGTCCAAGAGCGTGCGCATCGCCGAGGCCGAAAGGCTCAGCTTGCCGCCCGTTTTGTCCTTCAACATCGCGGCCATGGGTGCCAGCAGCCGGGGCTGAGCGGCGCTGGCGCGATGCCCGCCGGTGCGGAAGTTCTCGACCCAGGAGATGTCGGCATTGAGCCGGATCACCTGCCAGAACAGATAGATGGCGCCGACCGCGAGCACGCCAAGGATGAAGGAGTTGAGGAACGGGTTGTGCAGGAAGGCGGCGACGATCGGATCCCACAGCCAGCCGGCAATGAATGCGGCTGCGATCAGGCCGACGATCATCCACAGCAGCTGGCTTGTCGGTCGGCTCATGCGCTCGGTCTAGGTCTGGAGCTGTTCAGCGGGGCCAAATCGCGAGGGTTCCGGAATCGCGTCACGCCGGATCAGGAGGTCGGGATGACATCGACGCGGTCGGCCGGCCCGCCCTCGGCCTTGGTGCCGAGCGCCCGCACATCGATCCGGGTCGAGCGGACGCCCGCCTTGATCAGGTAGGAGCGGATGGCTAGGCCGCGCGCCAGCGACTTCCGTCGCGCCTTGCTCTCGGTGTCCTCGGTGCCGGCGGCATAGGCCATGACCTGCACGCGCATGTTCTCGTCCGCCTGCATCTGCTGCGCGACCTTGTCGAGTTCCGCCGTTGCATTGGCCGGCACATCGTCGGACTCGCCGGTATAAAGAACGCGGAAAGCGCCGGCCGGAAGCGCTGCGCCGCCGCCGTTCCCTGTGGCCGCGGGCGCTGCCGCACCGCCGGCAGGCGCCGGCGGTGTCGTGGCGGCCTGCTGCTCGGTGCCGGTCTGGTTCGTATCGGGCGACGGCGTCGTCGGGGCTTGGCCCGAATTGTCGGTCGAGGGCGCGGCCGGTGCGGTCGCGGTCTCGTTGGTCGTTCCTGCTTCCGGCTGACTCGCTGCCGGCTGATTCTCGGTCGAGGCCGGCTGGCTCTCGGTCGAGGACGATTGAATCTCGGTCCCGGGCGCCGGGCTCGTCGCGGGTTGGGTCGCTTGTTCGGTCGTCGAAGGCGTCGTCGCCGGCGGCGTGGTGGTCGGCGCCTCGGCGGTCTGCTGCTGTTGCACCGGCGAGGGCACGCTGGTCGGCATCTGATCGGGCTGGGCCGGCGGCGTGGCACTGCCGGTGCTTTCAGTGCCCGCCTCCGAACCGCCGTTCATCGCGGGAGGCATGCTCGCCGCATTCTGCGTGGGCGTGGTCGTCGGCAGCGTGGCGTTGGAAGCGGCGCTCGATTCGCTCTGGGTCGGCGTGGTGGCCGGCAGAGGGCCCGTCGGAGCCGGGGTCGGACTCTCGGTCGAAGGTGGCATGGCGGCCATAGCAGGCTCCGCCTCGCTGGGCGGATGCAGCACGACGCGCTGGCCGGCACTCGACATCATGGTCGAGCCCATGTCGCTCGAACCCACGGCTTGGGCATAGGTCAGGAAACCGGGCGGCACGGCCGGTGCCTGGGAGACCTGCGCGGCCCCGAACGGATTGCTGAAGGTCGGCTGCGGCGCCGATGCGATCACGCCGAGCGGCGCGCTGCCGCAGCTGCAAGTGCCGACCGGCAGGCCCGCGCCCGCGACACCCGGCCGCGCACCGGCCGGTCCGGCGACGCCGAGCACGCCATAGTCGACCGAGACCGAGCCGCTGCTGGCATCGCTGAGATAGCTCTGCGCCGCCGCGGGAAGAGTGGCACCGGCGCCCAGCAGGGCGGCGACGGCGAAACCGACAGCGCAGCGACCCGCGCGAAACGTCATCATGGCCTGCCAGAGCGAATCTGTCATGAATCCCCGAGGACTATAACGCATCCCCTTGAAAAGCCACAACGACGATCGGGCCAGCCCAAGTTGCGGTGGCGGCTTGGGTTTTCCCGCCCAAGGCCGTCTCGATCGCGGTGTGGCGCTCACGGTGTTCCGAGCAGCGCCTGGAGCGGCGCATGCAACGATCCGTTGGTGGCGAGGACCGAGCCGGTCTGCAGCATCGTCTGCCCGCCCTTGAGGTCGCTGATATAGCCGCCGGCTTCCTTCACCAGCAGAATCCCGGCGGCGATATCCCAGGTCGAGAGTCCCTCCTCCCAGAATCCCTCGTAGCGGCCGGCGGCGACATAAGCGAGGTCGAGTGCCGCGGCGCCGAGCCGGCGCACGCCGGCGGTCTCGCGCATCGCGGCGTCGAGCTGGCGCAGGAAGCGGGGATGGTCGCCATGGCCGATGAAGGGGATGCCGGTCGCCAGCAGCGAGTCCGGCAGGTGCTTGCGGCCCGAGACCCGCATGCGGCGGTCGTTGCAGAAGGCGCCGCCGCCTTTCTCGGCCCAGAACAGCTCGTCCTTGGCGGGATCGTAGACCAGGCCGGCGACGATCTCGCCCTTGTGCTCCAACGCGATCGAGATCGCGAAATGCGGCAAGCCGTGCAGGAAGTTGGTGGTGCCGTCCAGCGGATCGACGATCCAACGATGATCGGGATCGCTGCCCGCCGCCGCGCCGCTCTCCTCCATCAGGAAGCCGAAGGCCGGCCGCGCCTTGCCGAGCTCCTCGCGCAAGGTGCGCTCCGACTTCAAATCGGCATTGGAGACGAAGTCGCCGGGCCCTTTCAGTGAGACCTGCAGCTGGCCGATCTCGCCGAAATCGCGCTTCAGGGAACGCGCCGCCTTGTCGGCGGCCTTGGCCATCACGTTGATGATGGCGGAGCGGGTCGCCATGATGCTTGATCAGTCTGCTGTTCGGGTTTGGCGCGTTCAGTCCTTGGCGCGCTCGACGTAGCTCGAATCCGAGGTGTTCACGACGATCCGCGTGCCGGTGCCGATATGCGGCGGCACCATGACACGGACGCCGTTCTCCAGCTTCGCCGGCTTATAGGAGGAGGAGGCGGTCTGGCCTTTGACCACCGCATCGGCTTCGACGATCTCCATCACCACGGTCTCCGGCAGGCTGACCGAGATGGGCGAGCCTTCGTAGCTCTCCAGCGTCACCACCATGCCTTCCTGGAGGAAGACCGCCGGCTCGCCGATCAGATCGACGTTGAGGGTGATCTGCTCGAAGGTCTCCTGGTCCATGAAGGTGTAGTCGTCGCCGTCCGAGAACAGGAACTGGTACTCGTGCTCGTCGAGGCGCACCCGCTCGACCGTCTCCGAGGAGCGGAAGCGCTCGTTCAGCTTGGTGCCGTCGCGAATGTCCTTCAGTTCGACCTGGAGATAGGCGCCGCCCTTGCCGGGCTGGGTGTGCATGGTCTTGACCGCGCGCCACAGCCGGCCCTGATGCTCGATGATGTTGCCGATCTTGATGGCGTTGCCGTTGATCTTCATCGCAGAAATCCGCTCACGAGATTGATCTTTTTGGGAAAATCGGCGCGGAAACTACCAGGAACGTCTGGCGAGGTAAACCGGGCCGTGCGCCTGCTCCGGGCGCGGGCCTACCCTGCAGATTCACCGCGGGATTCCGGCACCGATTCCTGGTTGGTTGGCAAAGGGTTAGTGTGATACTCGAAGCCTCAGCCCAGCGACCCTCGGAGTACCCCGACGATGGCCAACTATCGCTCCCGCACCTCCACCCATGGCCGCAACATGGCCGGTGCCCGCGGCCTCTGGCGGGCGACCGGCATGAAGGACGGCGATTTCGGCAAGCCGATCATCGCCATCGCCAATTCCTTCACCCAGTTCGTGCCCGGCCATGTGCATCTCAAAGACCTGGGTCAGCTGGTCGCGCGCGAGATCGAGGCGAACGGCGGCGTGGCCAAGGAGTTCAACACCATCGCGGTCGATGACGGCATCGCCATGGGCCATGACGGCATGCTCTACAGCCTGCCTTCGCGCGAGATCATCGCCGACGCGGTCGAGTACATGGCGAATGCGCATTGCGCCGACGCGCTCGTCTGCATCTCCAACTGCGATAAGATCACGCCCGGCATGCTGATGGCCGCACTCCGCTTGAACATCCCGACCGTGTTCGTCTCGGGCGGGCCGATGGAGGCGGGCAAGCTCGTCATGAAGGATGGCAAGCTGCAAGCGATCGATCTGATCGACGCCATGGTGGCGGCGGCCGACGACAAGAAGAGCGACGCCGAGGTCGCCGTGCTCGAGCGCAGCGCCTGCCCGACCTGCGGCTCCTGTTCCGGCATGTTCACCGCGAACTCGATGAACTGCCTGACCGAGGCTCTGGGACTGGCGCTGCCGGGCAACGGCACGACGCTCGCGACCCATGCCGACCGCAAGCACCTCTTCCTCGAAGCGGCGCGCACGGTGATGAAGCTCACCAAGCGTTTCTACGAGGGCAACGACGAGACCGCGCTGCCGCGCGCGATCGCCTCGTTCGCCGCTTTCGAGAACGCGATGACTCTCGACATCGCCATGGGCGGCTCGACCAACACGGTGCTGCATCTCCTCGCCGCGGCCTATGAAGGCGAGGTCAACTTCACCATGAAGGACATCGACCGCCTGTCGCGCCGCGTGCCGAACGTCTGCAAGGTGGCGCCCGCGGTCAGCCACGTCCATATCGAGGACGTGCATCGCGCCGGTGGCATCATGTCGATCCTCGGCGAGCTCGATCGCGGAGGTTTGATCCATCGCGACGTCGCGACCGTGCATTCCGCCACCATGGGCGACGCCATCGACGCCTGGGACGTAACCCGTGCCAACGATCCCAAGGTGCATCATTTCTTCAAGGCCGCACCCGGCGGCGTGCCGACGCAGGTGGCGTTCAGCCAGGACCAGCGGTTCGACAGCCTCGACCTCGATCGCGCCAAGGGCGTCATCCGCAACATCGAACACGCCTTCAGCAAGGACGGCGGCCTCGCCGTGCTCTACGGCAACATCGCCCTCGAGGGCTGCATCGTGAAGACCGCGGGCGTCGATCAATCCATCCTGAAATTCTCCGGCCCGGCGCGGATCTTCGAGAGCCAGGACGGCGCGGTCGAAGCCATCCTGTTGAACCAGATCAAAGCGGGCGACGTGGTGGTGATCCGCTACGAGGGACCGAAGGGCGGGCCGGGCATGCAGGAGATGCTCTATCCCACGAGCTATCTGAAGTCGAAGGGTCTCGGCAAGCAATGCGCGCTGGTGACCGACGGCCGCTTCTCCGGCGGCACCTCCGGCCTCTCGATCGGCCATGTCTCGCCGGAAGCGGCGGAAGGCGGTGCCATCGGCCTGATCGAGGAGGGCGACCGGATCGAGATCGACATTCCGAACCGCAGCATCAACGTCGCCGTCTCCGACGCGGAGCTCGCCAAGCGCCGCGCCGCCAAGGAGGCGAAGGGCGCCGCCTGGCAGCCGGCCGAGAAGCGGCACCGCAAGGTCTCGACCGCGCTCCGCGCCTACGCGGCGCTCACCACCAGCGCCGCCAAGGGCGCCGTGCGGGTCGTGCCTTAGACGACCCTTCATCGCGGAAAGCGCGCAGTCGCTCAGACAGTCCAGTCCGCGGATCAACGTGCGACGGTCACCCGTGCAAAAGCTCGGCCGGGCAACCTACTCCTGCCTGGTTTGCTGCAGCAGCGTGGCGCGGACGCCGCGCACGCTACGCAGCGCGAGATAGGCGACAAAGATCGCGAGCAGCGCGTGCGGGAAGCCGTCGGGGCCGAGCGCGTTCATGGCAAGCCCGCTGACCGCCGAGCCCGAGAGCGCGCCCATGCCCCAGACCGTCGTGAAAGCCGAGGTGCCCGCGATAAGGTCGGGACCGGTGAATCGGTCGCCCAACGTCGCGAGCCCGATCGTGTAGATGCCGAAGCCGGCTGCACCCATCACCAGGAACAGTGGCCAGATGAAGGGTGTCGCGATCAGGGCTGGCAGTGCGATGAGTGTCACCACGCAAATGACGAAACAGGCGAGCATCGCCCGGTTCTTGCCGACCTTGTCGGCGACCCAGCCGATCGGGATCTGGAAGAAGACATTGCCGAACGAAAGCGCGGTCAGGGCCAGCGCCCCAATCGCTTGGGTCATCCCGTTCTTCACCCCGTAGACCGAAAGGAATCCCAGCATCCCGCCGTCGAAGTTCGCATGGACGAAGATAGCGGCGAGCAGGAACGGCGCCTTCGGAAGGAAATGCAGCATCGGCACGTGCTCAGGCTCCTCGGTGTCGGCGCCGCTCGACAGCAGCGACAGAGGCAGCGTGGCAAGCACCAGCACGGCGGCACCGATCGCGAAAGGCAGATAGCCTTCGATCCCGACCCAGCTGACGACGGCCGCACCGATCCCGAAGGTCGTCGAGATGCAGGTGGCGTAGACGCCCACGATCAGGCCGCGGCGCGACCCCTTCGCGTTCGAGACCACCCAAGCCTCGCTCAAGGCGAACAGCGTCGCGACAGTGATGCCCTGGAGGAGGCGCAAGGGGAACCAGACCTCGAGAGTCGGGAAGGTCGGGTAGAGCAGGAAGATCCCCGCCGTCGCGAAGGCCATCGCGATCACGACGGACTTGGCGCCGAAGGTATGCGAGAGCCGTGGGATGAAGAGCCCGGCGAGCAGAATGCCCAGCGGTGCCATGGCGGTGTTGAAGCCGATCACCCGCGGGCTGACGCCGCGGCTCTCCATGCTGAGCGACAAGAGCGGGAACATCTCGCCGAGAGAGAAGGCGAAGACGCAGACCGCCGCACAGGCCGCGATCAGATTGCGCCAGTTGATGGACTCTTCACGCTGCTCCACGCCACGCTCCCTGCCCCCAGGGTCACCCAAGGGCGGCGCAGACTGGACCAAATCCGCTGCCGACGCCAGGGGTCGAACGTGGTGGTCGAACGTGGTGGTCGAACGTGGTGGTCGGTCGCCATTGCCAAACCGGCGGTGCTGCGCTTCGATGCAGCACGGGTTCCTTCAGCGGGAGAGATGAGATCATGACCTTGCAGATCGCCGAGCATTGGTTCGAGCATCGCGCGATCGGCGATGGCATCACGCTGCTCTGGGAGCCGAATGTGATCCCGCTGATGCGCTGCAACATCTGGCATGTGCGAGGGCGCGATCGTGACCTATTGATTGATACCGGTCTTGGCGTCGCCAGCGTGCACGACGCGACGCGGCACCTGATCGAGAAGCCTGTCGTCGCCGTCGCGACCCACACGCATCTCGACCATGTCGGCGCGCATCACGAATTCGAGGAGAGCCTGGTCCACGTCGCGGAGCTCGCCGAGCTGACGGCTGCCGAACGGACCATCAGCCTCCGGAACGAGGTCTACTTCTCCGGCGAGAGCCGCCGCAAGATCGCCGAGGCGGGTTACGAGATACCCGACGGTTGCATGATCACCGCGCTGCCCGCGGGGGATTTTGATCCCGAGCACTACCGCCTCCGCCCGGCGCGCCGGGTCCGCGCCGTCCGGGACGGCGACGCGGTCGATACCGGCGACCGGCATTTCGAGATCCTGCACCTTCCCGGCCACTCGCCGGGCAGCATCGGCCTCTGGGAAGCGGCAACCGGAACCTTGTTTTCCGGCGACGCCGTCTATGACGGCCCGCTGCTCGATCAGCTCGAGGATAGCAACGTCGGCGACTATCGCCGGACCATGGAGCGGCTGCGGCAGCTCCCGGTCGAGGTCGTCCACGGCGGACACGATCCGAGCTTCGGGCGGGCTCGCTTGATCGAGATCATTGACCATTATCTGGCTTCACGTGCGAGTTGATTTCTCATCCGCATTGGCAATCTATTCTTAAATTGTTAGCCATAGAGTCCTTGCGCCTGTCTCTTCTGGTGAGGAGCTCCCATGGCTCAGGACCTGCACAAGGAAGAGCGCCTGCGCTTCCTTAAAATCGACCAGGCGACCCGTTCCGCGCTGGCCGAGTTCCGCCCCTCGGTCGAGCAGAACGTCCAAGCCGTGCTCGGCAAGTTCTATGACCACATTCGCCAATATCCCGAGCTCGCGAAGATGTTCGCCAGCGAGAGCAATCTCGCGCGGGCGCGTGCCGCCCAAGCGCATCACTGGCTCGACATCTTTCAAGGCAAGTTCGACGACAGCTACGTCGACAGTGTGCGCCGCATCGGCAAGGCGCACGAAGTCATCGGGCTCGAGCCGCGTTGGTATATCGGCGGCTACGCGCTGGCCATGAGCGAGCTGGTGGCGATCGCGGTCGAGCGCCTGCGGAAGAAGCCCGAGAAGCTGACCGCCGCGCTGCAGGCCATGATCAAGGCGTTGTTCCTCGATATGGACTATTCGATCTCGATCTACATCGAAGAGGGCAAGGTCACCTTCCAGAAGCGGCTGAACCAGCTGGCGGAGAGCTTCGAGGGCAGCGTCCTGAAGCAGGTGGAGGAAGTGACCCAGTCGGTCGGCTCGCTCGACGAGACGGCGCTGACCATGACGAGCGTCGCCGAGCAATCGACCCGCCAGGCGACCGCGGTGTCGGCGGCCTCGGAACAGACCACGCGCAACGTGCAGACCGTGGCGGCCGCCACCGAGCAGCTGTCGGCCTCGATCCGCGAGATCAGCACGCAGGTCTCGGAATCGACCCGCATCGTCGGCGACGCCGTCGCGCAGGCGACCGACACCGACCGCAAGGTCCAGAGCCTCGCGGAAGCGGCGCAGAAGATCGGCGAGGTGGTCCGCCTGATCAACGATATTGCCAGCCAGACCAACCTTCTCGCCCTCAATGCGACGATCGAGGCGGCGCGCGCCGGCGAGGCCGGCAAGGGCTTCGCCGTGGTCGCGTCCGAGGTGAAGCAGCTCGCCACCCAGACCGCGCGGGCGACCGAGGAGATCGGCGGCCAGGTCCGCGCCATCCAGGAGGCGACCGCGAGCTCGGCCCAGGCGATCGGCGGGATCACCCAGACGATCCGTCGGGTGAGCGACATCTCGGCGGCGATCGCCTCTGCGGTCGAGGAGCAGAGCACGGCGACCCAGGAGATCTCTCGGAACATCCAACAGGCCTCGATCGGCACCGCCGAGGTCGCGTCGAATATCGGCGGCGTAACCGAGGCGGCGCAGCAGACCGGCCAGTCCGCGAGCCAGGTTCAGCACGCGGTCTCCAGCCTCAAAGGCAATTGCGCGGGGGTGCGGGCCGAGGTCGGCGCGTTCCTAAAGCAGATTCGCGGCTGATCCCCGCACCCGGGATGGGGTTCCGGCTCGGGCTGCGGCGTCTTGGCACCGCAGTGACTATAATCCTAATGCTGCTTCTGTCGATTTTACGAAGTTATTGAGGCATTTCCAGGGGATCGGGCTCATCGGGCTGATTTCCATCACTCCGATCCGATCGTCTCGTGAGCGGTATGGCACTGATCTGACGAGAGGAGTTTGAAACTCCCGTCAGCTTGGCAACCAGTCCTTAACGACTGCAGGTGCATACCGGGAGCAACAACAGAGTTTCCTGGGGTTTCAGGAACGCTATCCGGCGACGGGGCGTCGTCATCCACCGCATCTGCGCGAGGCATATCGATGTTGAAGCGACTGAAGATCCAGCACCGCATCGGCGGCGTGATCCTGCTGATGACCCTCGGCGTCGTGGCCATCATGGCGGTCAGCCTTTATGAGCTGCGCTCCACCCTCATGGCGGACCGCCAAGCGACGGTGAAATCGCAGGTGCAGTCGGCGATCAGCGTGATCGGTCACTACGCTGACCTCGCGAAGAACGGCAAGCTCAGCGCGGAGGATGCGCAGACCCAGGCCAAGGATGCATTGCGAACGGTACGCTACGGCAACGGCGACTACCTCTTCATCTACGACCTTCAGGGCTACAACATCATGCACGGCTCCAAGAAGGAGATGGAAGGTCAGCTGAAGATCGACCAGGCGGACTCCGACGGCGTCAAGTTCACGGCGCTGATGATCGAGGCGGCGAAGAACGGCGGCGGCTATGTGCGCTACCGGTTCCCGCGCGCCGGGTCCGATATTCCGGTCCCCAAGGTTTCCTATGCGGCATTGGCGCCGGACTGGCAGTGGATGGTCGGCACCGGCGTCTATATCGACGACGTCGATACCCAGTTCCGCAGCCTCGCCTTCGAGCTCGGCGGGATCGTGCTGGCGGTGCTGATCGTCGGCCTCGGCGTTGCCTTCGTCATCGCCCGCGGCATCACCAAGCCGATCCAGGCCATCACCCAGCGTATGGGCCGGCTCTCGCAGGGTGACCTCACCATCGACACGCCCTATACCGGGCGCGGCGACGAAGTGGGCGATCTCGCGCGCTCGCTCGGCGTCTTCAAGGAGAACGCGCTGAAGATCGAGGCGATGCGCAAGGCTCAGGAGGAGGCGGAGCAGAAGGCGGCGGAGGAACGGCGCCAGGCTCTCTTTGCCATGGCCGACGATCTCGAGCGCTCGGTGGCGCAGGTGGTCGGCGTGCTCGGCGACTCCGCCGGCAAGATGAAATCGGCCGCCGTCACGATGAACGGCCTCACCGAACAGTCGAGCCAGCAGGCGCTGACCATCGCCGACAGCTCCAAATCGGCGAGCGAGAGCGTGCAGACTGTTGCTGCGGCGACCGAGGAGCTGACCGCCGCGATCGGCGAGATCAATCAGCAGGTGACCCGCTGCACCGCGGTCTCGCGCGAGGCGGTGGATGCCGCGACCACGGCGAACCGGGATGTGGCCTCGCTGACCGAATCGGCACAGAAGATCGGTACCGTGGTCGGCCTGATCAACGAGATCGCCAGCCAGACCAATCTGCTCGCGCTCAATGCCACGATCGAAGCGGCGCGCGCCGGAGAGGCAGGCAAAGGCTTCGCCGTCGTCGCCTCCGAGGTGAAGACGCTCGCCACCCAGACCGGCAAGGCGACCGAGGAGATCGCCGGGCTGATCAACGGCGTGCGGACCATGACCGACCGCTCCGCGGTGTCGATCAAGCGGATCGCGGAAACCATCCATGGCGTGGACGACATCGCCACCGCGATCGCCGCCGCAATGCAGGAGCAGGGCGCAGCGACCGCCGAGATCGCGCGCAACGTCGAGCAGGCCGCCAACGCAACCAGCGCCGTCTCGCGCACGATCTCGGAGCTGAGCAACGCCACCCAGGAAGTCGGTCAGTCTTCCGGCATGGTCTTGCTGGCATCGGACGGCGTGGTGAAGAACGCCGACGATCTCAAAGGCAAGATCGCCGCGTTCCTTGCCCAGGTGCGCGCGGCCTAACCTTCGCGTCGGCGGCGCCTCTCGAAACAGGCGCCGCCGGACTGCGATTCAGTGGCCGTGATGGTGATCGTGGTCGCCGTGCCAGTCGTCATGCCAGTAGTGATAGCGCGGGCCGTAGTAGAAGCTCGGCGCCACATAGACCGGCGCCGGCTCATAGTAGGCCGGCGGGGGCGGGGGGCCGCCGACCGGCTCGACGACGCAACCGGCGAGACTCAGCGCGCCTGCCGCCAGCACGACGGTGAGCACGCTCCGCTGCAATACCGCGGACATCGTTAGCCTCTCCTCGCGCTCAGTGGTGGTGCCAGTCGCCGCCGCCCTGCCAACCACCGCCACCTTGCCAACCGTCCCCGCCCTGCCAGTTGTTGTTGTCCCAGTGATGATGGTGCCAGTCGCCGCCGCCGGCCGGCTCGATGATGCAGCCCGACAGGCCCAACGCGGCCAGTGCGACCACGACGAAACTGAGAATCGATTTTCGGATCGTCATCATGGGTTCCTCCATGGCGGATCGCGTCGGGCCACCACGGCTGCCGCACCGCCTTGCCATACCCAGACTTCCCACGCGTCATGGGTTCTGGGACGGCGTTCACGAAGCCATGAGCGGGCTCACGAAAACGAGATTGCGGCGGCTGTGCGGTTCTGTCTTTGCTTGGGCAACGAACCAAAAAAGGAGGCATCGCCATGATTTCGTTCCAGCTCTGGCTGGCCTTCGCGGCCGCCGCGACCATCGTCATCCTGATTCCCGGGCCGACCACGCTGTTGGTGACGGGCCATGCGGTGAGCTCCGGCCCGCGGGTGGCGCTCGCCAGCCTGATCGGTGTTTCGCTCGGCGACTTCACCGCGATCGCCTGCTCGGTGCTGGGATTGGGCGCCGTGCTGGCCGCCTCGGCGGAGGCGTTCCAGGTGCTGAAATGGCTGGGCGCCGCCTATCTCGTCTATCTCGGCATCAAGCTGTGGCGCGCGCCGGCGATTGCGATCGCGGCCGGGGCGCTGCACCTGCCGAAGCGCCGGGCGCCGCGGGCGATCGCCGAGGCCTTCTCGGTGACCGTCCTGAACCCGAAAGGCATCCTGTTCTTCGCCGCCTTCATGCCGCAATTCATCGACCCGCATCGCGCGACGTTGCCGCAAGTGCTGATCTTGGCCGCCACCTTCGAAGCGATCGCCGCTTCGGTGCTCGCCGGCTATGTGCTGATGCTGGCACGGGCGCGCCATGTGCTGGCCTCGCCGCGCGCGGTCAAGCTGATGAACCGCGCGGGGGGTACCATGCTGATCGGCGCCGGGCTGCTGACCGCCTCGCTCCGCCGCAGCAGCTAGCAGCCGACGCTAGGCGGGTTCGCCACCCGCCCGACGCCCGAGGCTGTCCGGTCCTTCGATCGTCCGGTTGACATCGGCGAAGGCGAGCATGGCGCCGAAACGCGTGGTCGCAGGCGCATCGAATCCGACCGCGCCGGCGAAGCTCTCCGGATTGCGCCAGGTGCCGAACAGCATGTCCCAGATCGGCAGGTCGCCGTAGTTCCAGGCATGGACGCCGCGCTGATGATGGATGCAATGCGCCTCCGGCCGCTGGATGACGGCGCCGAGCCAGCGTGGCGTACGGACATTCAGGTGCTGGAAGTAGGAGTAGAAGTTGGCGATGTAGCCGGTCAGCGCCGCCGCGACGGGATCGAGCCCGAGCAGCAGGGTCGTCGTCACCGTGGAGATCAGGATGAACACGGTGAACTCCAGCGGATGGAAGAGATTGGCACCCGACATGTCCATGCGCTGGGGGCTGTGGTGGATCTGATGAAAGAGCCGCCACATCAGCGGGAAGGTGTGGGCGCTGCGATGCCAGAGATACGAGATGAATGAGACTGCGGTGTAGCCGACGATCGCACCGCCGATGATTCCGAGACCGGTGAGGTCGACCAGGCGATGCTGCTCCAGCCAGTCCGCCGGGATCAGCAGCGGCACCGTGCTGGCGAGAATGCCGGCGCCGATCAGGAAGGCGATGCCTTGGAGCCGCCAGAGCCGGATGGCCGGGAATTGTCGCGCGGGGAACAGGGTCTCGATCCCCAGCATGACGAGGAAGGTGACGGGGACCAGTAATCCGAAGAGGTCGATGGCGGTCATCACTGCCTCCTTGTGACCGGATGAGCGGAATACGGCCGCTTTGACGGCCCGCGTTTACCGCGGCGCACTTACGGTGTAAGGTTGCGGGATCAGTTTAGACTTACGGTGTAAGAATGCAAGCTCAGAAAGGCCGCGCCAGCCGCGGCGGTGACGGTCGTCACAAGAAGGCCGCGGCCAAGGCCAGGAGTCCCGCGGGAAGACGCTCCCGGGGCAACGGCGCAGGCCTGAGCCGCGAAGCGATCGTCGATGCCGCCCTCGATCTGATCGATCGGGAGGGGCTGGACGCCGTGAGCTTTCGCCGGCTCGGCGAGGAACTGGGTTGCGAGGCGATGAGCCTCTACCATTATCTCCCCAGCAAGGCGCATCTCATGGACGCCGTCATCGACCAGGTGATCGGCGGGCTCGAGGTCCCACCGCCCGGCTCCGACTGGATTGCACGCGTGCGCCAGGCGGCGTGGAACTACCGCGCCATGGCGCTCGGCCATCCCAGGCTCTACCCGCTGATCGCCGTGCATCGCCTCAACACGCGGGTCGGCGTGCGCAAGCTCGATCAGGTGCTCGGCCTGTTCCGCGAAGGCGGGTTCGACGACGCGACGGCGGCGCGCCTGTTTCGCGACTTCGGCTACTACATCACCGGCGCGGCGCTCGACGAGACGGCCGGCTATGCCAAAGGGCCATCGGCGGCCGAGCCCGTCTCCGAGACGGAGATCGCCCGCCACTGCCCGAACCTCGCGGCCTCGGCGCCCTATTTCAAGCCGCAGCATTTCGAGGAGACGTTCCGCCAGGGGTTGGAGCTACTGCTCGAGGGCATGGCGAGGCTGAGAAGGAGCAAGGCACGATAGGGGCGCCGTAGTGCCTCATCCCCGCTGACAGCTCTTCCCCACACTGAAGACGGGGGCGACTGAGGCTGCTTCCTGCGCTATGAATCCCGTCCTTCAACAATCCGGGTGGGATTCATCATCATGGCAATCACGTTCTATTTCGGCTCCGGCTCGCCCTATGCCTGGAAGGTCTGGCTCGCGTTGGAGCACAAGGGAATTCCCCATGAGGCGAAGCGCCTCACCTTCGATCCCGATCAGACCAAGACGCCGGAGTTCCTGAAGATCAATCCGTCGGGCAAGGTCCCCGCGCTGGTCGACGGCGACGCCAGGCTGTACGAGAACGCCGCCATCTGCCTCTACCTCGCCGACAAGTACCCGGCCGCGAAC
>DATKMF010000237.1:0-11113 GCA_035542015.1 Candidatus Cybelea sp. | reverse complement strand
GAGCCGATCTCGACGCGCTATCGCGGCGTCGACGTGTTCCAGATGCCCCCCAACAACCAGGGCATCACGGCGCTCCTGATGCTGAACATCCTTGGCGGCTTCGATTTGGGCGGGCTCGATCCGCTCGGGCCCGAGCGGTTGCATCTCGAGATCGAAGCCGGGCGCCTTGCCTATCGCGACCGCGACGCGCTGATCGCCGATCCCAAGCATGCGCGGAGCGTGGTCACGGAGATGCTCGATCCGGACTACGCCGCGAAGCTGCGCGCGCGGATCGAGCGCGATCGCGCCCAGACCGACCTCCCTTCGCCGCTGCTGGAGGCGAGCGACACGGTCTATCTCTGCGTCGTCGATCGCGACCGCAACGCGGTCAGCCTGATCAACTCCACCTACTATTCCTTCGGCAGCGGCGTGGTCGCGCCGAAGTCGGGCGTCATCCTGCAGAATCGCGGCTCCAGCTTCCGCCTCGATCCGAAGCATCCCAATTGCATCGCGCCGGGCAAGCGGCCGATGCACACGATCATGCCCGGCATGGCGGTCGAAGGCGGTCGCGCGCTGATGCCCTTCGGCGTCATGGGCGGCGACTACCAGCCCTTCGGCCATGTGCACCTCCTCACCAACATGCTGGATTTCGGCATGGACCCGCAGGCGGGGCTCGACTTCCCGCGCGTGTTCCACGACGCCGGCTTCGCCGAGGTCGAACGCGGCATCCCGCCCACGACTCTGCTCGGCCTGCAGGCGCGCGGCCATGCGACTCTGGTCCCATCGGAGCCATTGGGGGGCGGCCAGGCGATCCGGATCGATTGGCAGTCCGGCACGCTGACGGCGGGCTCCGACCCCCGCAAGGATGGCTGCGCCCTCGGCTACTGACACTCGGAATTTCGATCGTTCCAGCGATTTGCCGATCCGGGCGGCGCCGTGCTATGCCAAAAGCATGGACCGCAGTGATGCCGATCAACTATCGCTCGAACGCCCGGATGCCCGGCCGGTGTCGCGCAAGCCGCGGCGGCCTCGGGCTGCGAACGGCGCCGGCGGGCGCGTCGCCGACCTCTGGCTCGGCCAGCAGATCCGCGCGCTGCGCCGTGCGCAGAAGCTGTCGCTGACCCAGCTCGCCGAGCGTTCGGATCTTTCGATCGGCAATTTGAGCCAGATCGAGCGCGGCGTGCGCTCGCCTTCGCTGCGCTCCCTGCAGCGGTTGAGCGAATGCCTCAAGGTGCCGGTCGCCGAGCTGTTCCGCTCGCGCGATCTTCCGCCCGCGAGCGAGTTCGGCACCATCATGCGGAAGAAGGCGCGGCCGATCCTCAACCTCTCTTCGACCGGCTGCCACAAGGAGCTGCTGACGCCGATGCTGCCGGGGTCGCTGCAGCTCCTGATGGTGACCCTCGATCCCGGCGGCTCCTCCGGCTCCGGTCACTACGACCACAAGGGCGAAGAGGCCGGCGTCGTGCTCTCGGGCGCCATGAAGCTCTGGATCGAGGACGAGGCCTATATCCTCAAGGAAGGCGATTCCTTCCGCTTCAAGAGCACGCGCCCGCATCGATTCGAGAGCGCCAGCAAGCAAGTCACCCGCGTCCTCTGGGCCACCACGCCGCCGGTCTACTAGCCCCGTTTGCCGACCCCGCGTCCGGCATGCTATCTGCCTCTGCCCGCCGGCAAGGGTGGGAAGCGACAAGGGCTGTAGAGGCAGGGGGATGAATGGGTTCCGGCAGGACCATCGTGCTGTTTCCGGAGGCCGCCTTCGGGCCGGCGCTCAACTGCGTCGGCATCGCGCAGAAGCTGAAGGCCGCCGGGCATAACCCGGTCTTCATCTGCGACAAGGGGTTCAAGGGCGTCTTCGAGAAATACGGCTTCGAGGAGAACCTGGTCGATATGTCGGGGGGCATGTCCGACGAGGAGATCGCGAAATTCTGGGCCAACTTCATCGCCGAGAAACAGCCGCATTTCCGCCTCTCGCCGATCGAGCAGCTGCCGACCTATGTGATCCCGGTCTGGGAGGCGATCGTCGATTCCGCGATCATCGCCGAAGACGGGCTGCAGGCGCATCTCGACCGCATCAAGCCGGACCTCGTCGCGGTCGACAACGTGATCCTGTTTCCGGCGATCAAGCGCGCCGGCTGTCCCTGGGTCCGCATCATCTCCTGCTCGGAGAACGAGATTCCCGATCCCGACATTCCGCCCCATCTCTCCGGCTGCCATGAGAATGACAAGGCGGGCTTCAAGGCCTTCGACGACCGGTTTCTCGATCTCGTCAAGCCGACCCATGCGCGGTTCAACGATTTCCTCGAGAAGATCGGCCACGAGCCTTACCCGCTCGGCCAGTTCTTCGAGGCGTCGCCCCATATGAACCTGCTGCTCTATCCGAAGCCGCTCGCCTTCAAGCGTCGCACGCCGCTCGACCCGAAGCGCTTCCAGTATCTCGAAGGCTGCGTGCGCGAGGAGGGTGCCTACCAGGTGCCGGCGTTCAAGGCGAATGAGGGCAAGCCGCTGATCTATGTCTCCTACGGCTCGCTCGGTGCCGCCGATGTCGATCTCTACAAGCGCCTGATCGCCGCTTTCGCCAAGCTGCCTTATCGCTTCCTGATGAATGTCGGCGACTATCTCGGCGAATACTCCGATATTCCGCCGAACGTGCGTCTGGAGAAGTGGTATCCCCAGCCGGCCGTGGTGCCGCTGGTCGATCTCTTCATCCACCACGGCGGCAACAACAGCTTCAACGAAGCGCTCTACTTCGGCAAGCCGGCCATCATCATGCCGTTCTGCTGGGACGGGCTCGACAACGCGGCGCGCATCCACGACACCGGCTATGGCGCGCAGCTGCCGCGCTACACCTGGACCGAGGCCGAGCTCGCCGGCACCATCGAGCGGCTGCTGCAGGACCGGGCGATGCAGGCGCGCCTGGCCGCCCTTTCGAAGCACATGCAAGCCGCCAAGGGCACCGACAAGGCCGCCCGCATCCTCGCCGATCTCGCCAGCACCGGAGCCTATGCCGCATGACCAGCACCGCACCACATCTCAGCGATCCCAAGACCACGGCCCCGCTGAAGGACTGGGGCCCGGTCACGACCATGATCGAGGGCCAGTCGATGACCTCGGGCGCGCTGCTTTCGAAGGGACCGAACGGCGAGAACGAGACCGGCATCTGGGTCTGCACGCCGGGTTACTGGCGCTGCGAGGTGACGCGCGACGAGTTCTGTCACTTCCTGCTCGGGCGCTGCACCTACACCCATGACAACGGCGAGGTGATCGAGATCCGACCCGACACCATCGCCTTCTTCCCGCAAGGCTGGAAAGGCACCTGCCGGGTGCACGAGACCGTGCGCAAGGTCTACATGATCCGCTGATGCGCCACCTCTACCATGCCTCCGCGCTCGATCCCTTGGCGCCGGTGCCGAGCTGGTGGCGCGACTCGCTGACGCCGGCGCCCGAACCCTATGCGCCGCTCGAGGGCGATCACGAGACCGAGGTCGCGATCATCGGCGGCGGCTATACCGGCCTCTCCGCCGCCTACCACCTCGCGAAGGAGCACGGGATCAAGGCGATCGTGCTGGAGCGCGCCTATCCCGGCTGGGGCGCCTCCGGGCGCAACGGCGGCTTCTGCTGCATGGGCGGCACCAAGCTCTCCTGGAAGAAGATCATCACCACCTACGGGCTCGAGGAAGCCCGCGCCTTCCATCGCGCCCAGATCGAATCGATCGCGCTGGTGGGCGATCTCCTGGCGACCGAGGGTATCGACGCCGATCGCACGGGCGAAGGCGAGGTGGCGCTGGCGCATCGCCCGTCGATGCTGCGGGAGCTCGCGACCGAGGCGAAGTTCATGGCCAATGCCTTCGGCGCGGAGGCGAAGCTGCTTGCGCGCGAGGAGCTCGCCGCGCGCGGCCTCGCCGGCCCGCATTTCCACGGTGGCATCTGGACGCCGGTCGGCTTCGGGCTCAATCCATGGAAATACGTGAGCGGCCTCGCGCGCGCCGCCGCGGCGCGGGGGGCGCGCATCGCCGCCGAGAGCCCCGTCACCGGCTGGCACCGCGAGAACTACGGCCACCGCCTCACCACACCCAAGGGCAGCGTGCGCGCGGCCAAAGTGCTCATCGCGACCAATGGCTATACGCCGGAGGACCTGCATCCGGATTTCGGCGGCCGCGTGCTGCCGGCTTTGTCCTCGGTCCTGGTCACCCGACCCCTGACCGAGGGGGAGCGCCAAATCGCCGGCTGGACGGCGACGACGCCGACCTATGATCTTCTCAACCTGCTGCATTATTTCCGCCTGCTGCCGGACGGCAGGTTCCTGTTCGGCGGGCGGGGCGGCCTCTCCGCCGAGCCGGGGGCGCTGCAGCGCCAGTCGGCGCGGATCGAGGCGGCGTTCCGGCGCTATTACCCGGCCTGGCGCGCGGTCGAGATCACCCACCGCTGGTCTGGCTTCGTCTGCCTCGCTGCCGACCTTCTGCCCCATATCGGGGCCTGGGAAGGTGAGCCCGGCATCTATTTCGCACTGGCCTATCACGGCAACGGGGTCGCGCTCGGGACCTGGGCCGGCCGCGCCATCGCCCGGGCGATCGGCACCGGCACGCCCGAGGCGCCGGCCATGCTGCGCGGCCTGCCGCCGCGCTTTCCACTCGCGTTCCTGCGCCCGCTCTACCTGCGCGGCGCCTATGCGAGGTTCGGGATCGAGGACGTCCTCGGCCGTTGAACGCGGTAGGATGTCCCGGCGACCATACGGGGAACTTTCCTTTGAGGGCGATCATGGCGCGCGCGCTTCTTTCGGGGGCCGGACTCCTGGCTCTGCTTCTGGCTTCGGCTCCCGTCTCGGCCGACGATCTGGTCAAGGAGACCACCAGCTCGGAAATTTCCGTCAAACCGGTGGAGGGTGGCTACGAGACCACCACCGTCAACCGGCGCTATGAGACCGACGTCTTCGGCGAGGCCGATGCCGGGCCGAAAGCCGTGGCCTACGAAATGTTGCTGATCGAAGAGACCCATGTGAACAAGGAAGGGCCGGAGATCGACGGCGAGCGCGTCTCCGCCCATGTGAAGGTGACCGCCTTCCCGCTGGGCGCGACCGGCAAGGGCGAGGCCAAGTTCACCATCGACGCCGACGGCGACGAGGCCAAGGTCGACGCATCCTATCTGACGGTCACGCGCTGGGGCTGTTGTGTGGAGCAGCCGACTTACGCGGTCTTCAGCCTGGAGAGCGGCGCCTATCTCTTCAACGCCACCGGGCGGGGCGAATCCGGTGACTGGGTGACGCTGGGCGCCCATGGCGGCTTCCATAACGAGCGCATCATCGCCTTCCATGCGGCGCCGACCTCCGCGGACGACATCGTGCTGAAGGGGGCGGACAACGCCGCCATCGTCATCACCTACGCCAGCGACACCCATCCGCTGCAGCGGGTGCTGGTGACGGTGCCGAAGGACGTGATGGGCAGCGACGACATGATCAACTGGCTGCCGAAGCCGATGTTGATCAGCAAGACCGAGCCCAAAGGCACCGATCGGGTCTTCATCGATAAGGATGGCGACCCGAAGGAGCTTTTCACCAACGTGATTTATCGCCTGACCCTGGACGCGAAGACCAAGATCGAGATCCCGGTGGTTAACGACCAGCTGAAGCTGGATGGTGCCAAGCTGCCGAAGGGGTTCGCCCTGGTGCCGGTGCAGCTTTAACCAAGCCGCTCCGACTGGCCGGTTTGTGAGTAAAATCACGCCTGCCGGCGTTGCGTGGCGTTGAACGAAGTGAGATGTTCCCGCGACCAAACGGGGCCTACCACTTTTCAGTTTTCAGGTGATTGCTATGTCGCGCTCTATGCTGCTCGGCGCCAGCTTGCTCTCTATGGCGCTGCTGTTCGGTTCCAGTTCCATCACCATCGCCTCAGCGGACGACGCGGTGGTCAAGGAGAACACGCCGGCCTCTGAGGTTTCGATCAAGACCACGGCGGACGGCCATTTCGAGACCACCACCATCAATCGTCGTTTCGAGACCGCCGTCTTCGGCATGGATGGCAATCCTGAAAACCAGGGCTTCGATCTGCTTCAGATCGAGGAGACCAGGGTGTTCGCCGACGGTCCCGACACCGACATGGATGTGAAGACCAACAAGGAGAAGATCACCGCCTATCCGATCGACAAGCAGGGCAAGGGTGCCGCCAAGTTCACCATCGAAACCGACGGCGACGAGGTGAAGGTCGATGGACCCTATTTGATCGTGACCAGCTGGGGCTGCTGCGCCTTGGAGGCGACCGATGCGGTCTACAGCCTCGAGACCGGCGCCTATCTCTTCAACTCGACCGGTTCCGATTCGTATGGCCGTTGGTTGACCATGGATGCGAAGGGCGCCAAGGCGGAGCGCGTCGTCGCGTTCCATATGGCGCCGACCGAGCGCGACGATACCGTGCTGAAGGGCGCGCCGAACGCGGTGATCGTCATCAGCTACGCCAGCCAGAGCAAACCGCTGCAGCGCATTCTCGTCACCGTGCCGAAGGCGCTGGTCGACAACGGCGCCTCGCTCGACTGGGATCCGAAGTTCGAGCTGATCGACAAGATCGATCCAAAAGACAAGGATCACATGTATGTCGACCGCGAGGGCGATCCCGCGACCCTGTTCACCGACGCCACCGTGCGCCT
This sequence comes from Candidatus Cybelea sp., assembly GCA_035542015.1. Lineage (GTDB taxonomy): Bacteria > Pseudomonadota > Alphaproteobacteria > Dongiales > Dongiaceae > Dongia. Next base: position 4,501 of record DATKMF010000237.1, on the reverse strand, counting down.
GACCCTGGACAAGAACACCAAGATCGAAATCCCGCTGGTCGGCGACAAGCTGAAGATCGACGGCGTCAAGCTGCCCAAGGGGTGGGCACTCGTCGAGATGCCGCTCTAAGAATACACTGTCATGCGCGGGCTCCCGTCCGCGAATGCGGACATGCGTCCGCAGGCCCGCGCATCTCTTTCCGCGTTCGCGCCTGAATGAAATGGCCGGGCCAAGCCCGGTCAAGCCCAGCCATGACGGCTTCATTGGATTGGGAAAAGGGATCGCCGGCGGGCAGTTTGGGGGCTTGAGGGGGCCCGCCGGCGGGGATGCTTCCGGGTCCTTCCAGAGACCCTTAGGCTTGTCCCGATCAGTCAATCGCAAACTTAGGGAACACTCACTGTCGGTCGGCCGCACGCCGCCCGACGCCTATTATGTCGTCGCATGAGGGGCGATCTGCGAGTGACGGCAGTCACAAAACCGCAGACTTCACATCATCGTGTGGAGAAGGCCGGATAATCCGAGATAGCTTGCGGTCAGCATCATGCGGGTGCCGGCGATGCTCTTGCCGTTCCGGACCGCTTTCAGAGCCGCAGCGAAGCGAGCGGGGTCGAAGGCGGGGGATTGCGCCATGAACCGGCCAATCCCCTCGATGAACGGTGGGTCGAAGGCGATCCAGCGGGGCCATTGCATACTGTTGATGCGCCAAAGCGGCAGATCCCGGCCACGGGCGACGGATATCCGATAGCTCGCGGTCTCCACCCCATAGCGCAGGATCCGCCCGAGCACATGGGCCCAGTTCGGCGCGCCCGGCGGCAGCAGGGAATCGACGAACGGCACGCGCGCGATCCGCGGCAGATGGCGGCGATAGAGCAAGCGATAGAAGCGTTTCCCCGCCGCTTCGGCGCTGCCGATCCGCTCCGCCATGCGCTGGACGTCACGGTCGAGGAAGGGATAGAGCGTCTCCACCTGCGGCCGGCAAAAGGCGCCCTGCAGCGCGATGTAGCGGCGCATGCGGTTGCGCATGGCGAAGCTTCGGTACCGGCGCTCGAACGCCGCGCCGGGCTCGCAGCGGGCGTATTCAGCGGCAATATCCTGCAGCACCGCGGCCCGGCAGTCTTCGATCTCCTGCTGCGCGTCGTCCTTCAGCACGCGCAGCGTTCCGTCGCCGACCCGGATCTGGGCGAAGATCAGCGCAGCCGCCTCGCTGTCGGAGAGGTCGGCGCCGAGCGAAGGGCCGGCCATGCCGAGCGCATTGCGCAGCGCGGCGCGGAGCCCGCCTTTCCGCTTCAGCGCCAATCCGCCGAACAGGACGTCACCGCCAAGGCCATCGAGCGCACAATCTATCCCCGTTGAGGTCATGGGCTCGATCAGCGCCTGGTGGAAGAACTCGGTGATGGCGTGTTTCGGAAAGAAAGGTGCATGCAGGCGCGAGAAGAAGTCGTCTTGCAGAAGAGAGACCTGCAGCGGAAGGCCGAGCGCGCGCGCGAGCCTGCCGGTGATCCGGGCCTCGATCGCGTGCGGTGCCGTGAAGGTGAAGGCGGGGAGATCCGGAACCGGCCAGCTCCCGGCGACCAGCCGGCTATCCATTCCCCCGCTGAGCTTGATCGCGGTGCGCCGGCTCGGAACATGGAGGCGCCGGCAGGCAGTGTGCATCGCGGCAACCAGCATCTCGGCGGCCGCTTCCGGGTCGGCCCGGGCTTGCGGCTCCGGCGAAGACTGGGCCGCTGGCCAGTGACCGGTTTGGACGGCGCCGGTGCTCCAGTCGATGGAGAGCAGGCTGCCGGGCGCGATGCATTCGACGTCGCGATAGATCGTTCGGCGGCCGATCTGGTATCCGAACCAGTAGAGCTCCGCGCATCCGACCGGGTCGGTGACCAGCTTCTCACCGGCGATCGCACCGAGGCCGGCGAGATCGTTGGAGAAGGCGACGCAGCGGTCGCCGCGGTAGAGATACAGCGGCAGGCAGCCCATGGCGTCGTTGCCAATGACCGTTCTGCGCCGGGCGCCGTCATGGGCGACCAGGTTGCAGCATCCATTCTCGATCTCCGCCATGAGGCCGGCGGGATCGGCGCGGAATGCGGCGGCGATGTGCGCGGCTTCTTCCCCTTCGCCCAAGGCGAGCCGGCCTTCGCGCACCAGGTAGCCATCGACGGCGAAGTGAAATCCCTCCGCCAGCCTCACCGGCTCTGGCCAGAGCCGTCCGACGCCGCGGCGGTAGAGCGCCGGCGCCCCCTCGGCGCCGATCCGGATCCGCCCGGCGAGCGCCGTCCCGGCGGCGCGCAGCCGGGCGATCTCATCCGGCGGGAAACCGGTCGAAGTCCCCCCGACAGAATCCATTTCCACTTTTCCCCCGAAAGACCCCCAATTCTACCAAGGCGAGCGCATCATCGTGAGCACATCATGGTGATTCCGCGACGGCCACCGCGTCCGATCGCTCATCCTGGGCGCGCTGCGCCGAGTGGCGCACCACGCTGTCGATCCGCTGCATGGGATCGACCCTGCGACGCAGCAGACCGGCGATCATCCCGGCCGCATGGAAGTTCAGCAGCGCCATGGAATAGACCCCCATGACGAAGCTGCGCTTGCGCCAACACTGCAGCATGAACGGTACCGCCAAGATGGCGAGCAAAGCGATGCCCCAACCGGTCGATCCGCGGGTGGCGGCAAAGCCGAGCAACGCAGTCAGCAGCATCGCCCACCAGGCGATCACCGCGAAATAGAGATCGGCCGCCTTGAGGCTCCGCTCCCATTGCGGGGTGCCCAACTTTGCCCGCAGCAGCTCGCCTTGGCCGAACAGATACTTCGTGCGCCAGCGTGCGAGCAGCAAACGGAACGGCGGGGTCGCATGCCCGTAGTGATAGACCGAAGGGAGGTCGAGCCGCCGGAAGTGCCAGCCGAGCGCCGACAGCCGCATGCCGAGCTCGAGCTCCTCACAGGCATGGAGGTTGCGGTCGGTCAGATAACCCGACTGCCGCAGCGCCGCCATCCGGAACAAGCCCCCGCCGTTCAAATGCCCATGGGTTCCGGGCTGCGAGTTGCGGGGGACATTCTGGTTGCGGCGCTGGAACTCGAGCGTGAGGACGCGGTCGACGACCAGGCCGCCGACGCCCGCGAGCTTGGGATCGGCGTCCAGGGCGCCATGCGCGGCGGCGAGGAAGTCCGGCGCCAGTTCCATGTCGCCGTCGAGCAGCAGCAGCCGTTCCCCGCGGGCATATTGGAATCCGAGCTGGGCGGCGCTGCCGCAGCCGCGATCCTCGCGCCGCGCGAGCTGCACAATCTCCACCGGATAGCGCGCGGCGATGGCAACGGTGTCATCGTCCGAGAGGCTGTCGGCGACGATGATCTCGGTGGTCGAGGGATCCGTCGCCGCCAGCACCGAACGCAGACAGGCCGCGATCTTCTCCGCCTCGTTCAGCGTCTTGACGACCACGGTGAGCGCGGGCGTGCTTCCGGTGCCGGTCGCTGCTGTCGTCGCTTCCGGATGCATCGCTCTGCGACTCCGAGGACTAGAGACGGCGATAGAGCCAGGAGGGAATGTAGTGCTTGCGGCGGTTGAGGACCACGCCCTGCAGCTTGCCGCCGGCGGCTTCGATCTCCTCCATGGCGCGCTGCACGACCGGGATACGGGTGCGGCCCGCCTCCACCACCAGGAGGCAGGAATCCGCGAGGCTCGAGGCGCTCACATAGCCGGCGCCGCTCAGGACCGGCGGGCAGTCGATGATGATCACGTTGAAGACGTTGCGCAGCCGATTGAAGAGCTGCGGCAACAGCCGCAAATCGATCTCCGAGGGATCGGAGGCGCCGTCGATCTTCAGCGCGGCGAGATCGACCGAACCGCCGCGCGGCAGGGCGAGGCGCACGGTCCGGATCGGCGCGCCGCGCGCCGCCGACCACAGGCTGTCCACCATGGTCGAGCCGAAATGCTTGCCCTGGTCCGTGGCGCCGATGCTGCCGTCGATCAAGAGCACGCTGTTGGTGGGTGAGCGCGAGAGCGAGATGGCGAGCTCGCGCGCCACCATCGAGGCGCCCTCGCCGGGCTGCGAGCCATAGATCGCGAGGATCAGCGAGCCGCGCTCGATGGCATAGGCATTGACGGCCGCGGTGACGCTCAAGAGATGACGGCTCGCCTCGCTGTCGCCGTCCGCGGTGACCACCTTCTTCTCGATGATGGTGTGCCGCTCGCGAGCCTGGGGCAGCTGGCCGTCGCCGCGGACCAGCGGCGTCGTGTTGCCGACGCTGTTCGCCGGCGTCAGCGATTTTGCCTCGGAGAGAGCCCGTTCGCTCGCGTTCTTGTCCTGCGCCATTCAGATCGCCTCGCGGATATCCGGCGGCACGATACCGGATTTGGAGAGCAACCGGTCGAAATAGGCGACGGTTGCCTGGATGCCCTGACGCAATGGCACCCGCGGCTCCCAGTTCAGCTGCTTGCGCGCATAGGAGATGTCGGGCTGGCGGCGCCGGGGATCGTCCTGGGGCAGCGGCAGCTGGATGATCGGGGCGCGGCTGCCCACCACCTCGCGG
>DATKMF010000236.1:0-27990 GCA_035542015.1 Candidatus Cybelea sp. | reverse complement strand
TGATGGAAGGCCGCGGCCATCAGCACCAGCGTCTCGAACACCAGCACCGAGCCCAGCGGCACCGCCAGCAGCACGATCAGCAGCGCGCGCACCACGGCCGAGATCGCGACCTCGCCGAAATGGAAGCGCAGGGCACTGGTCGCGTCGAGGAAGCGATCGCGGTGATGCACCTCGTGGAAGCGCCAGAGCAGTGGCAGCTCGTGGTTGGCGCGGTGCCACCAATAGATCCAGAGATCGAGCACCAGCAGGTCGAGCGGCAGGCTCCAGGGAAGGACGAGGAGAGCCGGCCGGGTCCAGAGCGGATGCGCCGCGGCGAAGAAGGTGACCGGCACGACGAGCAACGGCGCAAGGCCGGCATTCAGCAGGAAGAGGCCGAGGTTGCGACCCCAGCGCTTCAGCCACGATCCGCCATAGCCGGCGAGATCGAGCGGCACGATGGCGGCGGCGAAGCGGTTCTCCAGGACGATCATGAGGATGAGCCAGGCGAAGACGATGCCCGTCTTGCCGACCAGCACGAAGGCGAGCCAGCCGGGAAGACCGGCCGTCATCGCCTGCTACTCGCCAGACCCACTATTCGCGGCCTGGGCGACCATCGCTTCAAGCCGCGCCGCCAGCTTGGCCCCGACTTCGCCGCCTTCGCCCTTGATGTCCTTCGCCAGGATCAGCCTGAGCGCATCGAGATGGGCCTGGATGGTGGCGAGGTCGGCATCCGAGAAGGTGCGATCCTTTCGGGTCAGGCTGCAGAGCGAATGACCGATCCGCGTCACCAGCGGATAGCCGAACGAGCCGCCCTGGCCCTTGATATTGTGGGCGATGCCGTAGAGCTCCTTGATGGCGCCACTGCGGCCTTCCGGCGCCGCACGGGCCGTGGCGAGCAGCGCCGCGCAGCGATCAAGATCGCCGAGCGTATTCTGGCCGTAGCTCTTGGCGAGATCGGCGACCGCCTCCTGGGCGCGCGCGAGCACGGCCTCCATCCTGCGGTCGCGGTCTTCCGGCATCCCAGTCCTCCTCAACCTATGGGCCTGTTCCCCCGATGCCGGCGCCGATCCTAGAAAGATCATTGTGCGGGGACAAGCCAAGAAGGCTCGGACTCACATCCCGCAGGGTCACATTCCCCTGGGTAGCCGAGTCGCGACCAGGCCGGCTGCCAGCGTCAGGATCCCACAGGCGACGAAAACCGAGCGCAGGTCGAAATAGCCCTGCAGGATGAGATAGGCGAGGCCGGGCAGAAGGTCGCTGAAATAGACATAGGTACCGAACAGCGCCGTCATCTGCGGACGCTCATAGGAGCGGACCGACCGCATGAAGGGAATGGTGCCGAGCGCGTCCAGGGTCACCACGAACAGGGCGCCGATCAGGAATAGGACTGCAGTCACCGGAACGAAGTGCCAGGTGAAGGGCACCAGCAGCGTCAAGACGCCCGCGACCAGAAAAGCCGTGACGATCGGGCGCCGGATGCCGGTGCGCCGCGCCAACCAGCCGATGGGCAACGTAAGGACCAGCAGGATGTTGCCGGCACCGGTCAGGGCACCCGCCCAGCTGTCATCGACATTGTTGTTCCGGAAATAAAGCGTCGGGTAGACGAAGAACATGGCCCACCAGGCCGATCGCCCGAACGGGATGAACCAGCCGAGCATCAGGCGCGGCTGCGAGACGAAGCGCTTCACGTTGGCGAATGGATTGGGCGGCGGCTTGCGCGCCGGAGCGACCGCCGGGTTGTCGCTGATGCGCAGGAACCAGAAGTAGCCCATCAGCACCGCATAGGCGGCGAAGCTCAAGGCCGCGGTGCCCGCGGGGCCGAAGGCCTTGTAGAGCTCGACGCCGATCCAGGGCCCGAGTCCCCAGGGCAGGCAGGCGGAGAACAGGCGCAGCGGCTCCGAGCGGATCATCTCGTGGCGCGGGATGAAGTCCATCACATAGAGCATGAGGCAGATGTTGATGGTGACGCTGGAGAGCGCGCGCAGGGTCAGCGCCAGGACCTCGCCGGGCACGGTCGCGGTCGAGAGCGCGATCGTGCCCAGCATCCCGAGCAGGATGCCGCCGCTGTAAACCCAGCGCCGGCGGTAGTGCAGGATCAAGAGCGGCGCCAGGAAGGAGAAGACGACCGAGCTCAGGCTCGCCACATTGGTCAGCAGGGTCACATGGCGGTCGGAGAAGCCGAGATCCTTGGCCTGGAGATAGAGCACGGTGACGACCGAGGCGCGGGCGGTGGAATCGAGCGCGAACAAAGCGGCGAAGGCCCCCGCACCGGGTTTCCGGGAGGGCCGAAGCCAGAAAAGCGGGTTGATGTCCATGGAGAGGGATTGGCGAGGCAGGCGCGGTCTTCTATTGATCCTTCAATAGCACGCAGCCTCGCGTCGTGGCGATGGGGCAGCGCTGGTTTCTGTCGCGGGGGAGACGCCGATTGACGACAAGAGGATCTGAATTGTGGCGGCTCTCCGCTTGCGCCGCGGTCGCTCTGTTGCACCGCGGCGAGGTCTCACCGCTGGAGCTGATCGACGCCGCGCTCGCGCGTATCGCTGCGGTCAATCCCAAGGTCAATGCGCTGGTGACGCTCGGCGAAGAGCGCGCGCGGGCGCAGGCGACGCGGATGATGCAGCGGCCGCCTGAGGCGCGTGGATTGCTGGCTGGCCTGCCGATCGCCGTCAAGGATCTGAACGATGTCGCCGGCCTCAAGACGACCTACGGTTCGCCGATCTTCAAGGACAATGTGCCGAAGCGCTCCGACATCATGGTGGAGACGCTGGAGGCGAACGGCGCCGTGCCGCTCGCCATGTCCAACACGCCGGAGTTCGGCGCCGGCGCCAACACCTTCAACGAGGTGTTCGGCGAGACGCTGAACCCCTGGGACACGCAATTGAATTGCGGCGGCTCCTCGGGCGGCTCGGCGGTGGCGCTGGCGACCGGCCAGGTCTGGCTGGCGACCGGCTCCGACCTCGGCGGATCGCTCAGGACGCCGGCGAGCTTCTGTTCGGTCGTCGGCTTGCGGCCATCGCCTGGAAGGGTCGCCGCCGGTCCGGGCGAGCAGCGCTTCGACACGCTCTCGGTCAACGGGCCGATGGCACGCAATGTCGAGGACGTGGCGCTGATGCTGGACGCGATGGCGGGCTGGCATCTCGAGGATCCGGTCTCGCTGCCGAAGCCGCCGGAATCCTTCCTCACAGCGGCGCGCCGGCGGGTAAAGCCCGGCCGCGTCGCGCTGGCGGTGACCCCGGCCGGGCTTCCGATCGAGCCCGAGGTCATCGCGGTTTGCCGAGGCGCCGCCGCGAAGCTGGCAGCTTCCGGCATCATCGTCGAGGAAGCGATCCCGGATTTCGGCGGTGTCGGCCAAGCCTTCCAGACTCTGCGCGCGGTCGATTATGCCGCCAGCATGGCGACCCTGCTCAAGAATCATCGCGACCAGCTGAAGCCGGACATCATCTGGAACGCCGAGAAGGGCCTGGCGCTCAAGCCGGACGAGATCGGCAGGGCGCTGCTCCGCCGCTCGCGGCTCTACGGCGACGTGGTCGCCTTCTTCCGCGACTATGACGCGCTGATCCTGCCGGCGGCGCCGATCCTGCCGCGCGACGTGAAGGAGCGCTGGCCCCGGCGGATCAACGACACGACCCTCGACAACTATGTCGAATGGCTGAAGCTGGCAGCGCTCGTCACGATGACGTCCTGCCCTTCGCTCGCCTTGCCCGCCGGCTTCTCGGCGGATGGGCGGCCGGTCGGCATCCAGATCGTCGGCAAGCCGCGGGGCGAGGCCGATCTGCTCTCGATCGGGCTCTTCGTCGAGGAATTGCTCGGACTTCGCGACCGGGTCCCGATCGATCCAGTAAGTCCTTGAAACTGCGCGTCAAGCTGGGCGTTTGCGCCGCAGCACCGGCGCTTGTGACGCTCTGACCGGCCCGATATAGTGCCGCCGCATCGCGGGATGAAACGGTTTCGAGGGCGGCATGGACGAAGTGCGCGGCAAGTATCTCGAGGAGATCAGCGAAGGCATGACGGCGGTCTTTTCCAAGACCGTGACCGAGGCCGATATCGTGCTCTTTGCCGGTGCCACCGGCGACACCAACCCGATCCATCTCGACGAGGAATACGCCAAGACCACGATGTTCAAGGGCCGCATCGCCCATGGCCTGCTGTCGGCGGGCCTCATCTCCGCGGTGCTCGGCACCAGGCTCCCCGGACCGGGCTGCGTCTATGTCAGCCAGAACTTGAAGTTCAAGGCACCGGTCAAGATCGGGGACACGGTGAAGGCGCGAGTCACGGTCAGCGCTATCGACCAGGAGAAGGGCCGCGTGACCCTGGCCACCACCTGCCATATCGGCGACAAGCTTGTGGTCGATGGCGAGGCGCAACTGATGGTGCCGCGCCGCCCGAAGAACTAGATGCGGCTGATCCGGCATTTCGAGGACGTCCCGGCCGAGCTCAAGGGCGCAGTCCTTGCGATCGGCAATTTCGACGGCGTGCATCGCGGGCACCAGACCGTGATCGCGCGGGCGGCCGAGGAGGCGCGGCGGAAAAAGGCTTTGCTGGGCGTGCTCACGTTCGAGCCGCATCCCCGGAGCTTCTTCAAGCCCGACGAGCCGCCGTTCCGCCTGACCCCGTTCCGCATCAAGATACGGCATCTGCAGGATCTCGGAGTCGAGATCGCGTTCGTGCTCACCTTCGACCATCAGATGTCGCAGCGGACGGCCGAAGCCTTCGTCGGCGAGATCCTGGTCGAGGGCCTCGGCGCCGCCCATGTCGTGGTCGGCGCCGACTTCTGCTACGGCAACAAGCGCGGCGGCAACGCGACCGTGCTTCAAGCGGCCGGCCGCGCCCATGGCTTCGGCGTGACGGTGGTCTCGCCGCAAGGAGAGACCGGCGGCGCCGTCTACTCCTCGACCCTGGTTCGTGATCGGCTGCTGGCCGGCGACCCGGTCGGCGCCGCCAAGGCGCTCGACCGGCCCTGGGAGATCGAGGGCCGGGTCGAGAGCGGCGACAAGCGGGGCCGGCTGCTCGGCTTCCCGACCGCGAATATCGCCCTCGGCGAGTTCATGCAGCCCAAGCTCGGCGTCTACGCGGTGAAGGCGGCCATCGACAGCGGCGACGGCTTGCAATGGATCGACGGCGTCGCCAATCTGGGCCGGCGGCCGACCGTCGGCGGCGAGCGCGTGCAGCTCGAGGTGCATCTCTTCGATTTCGCCGGCGACCTCTATGGCCGGCATTTGCGGGTGGCGCTCTTAGGGTTTATCCGTCCGGAGATGAAGTTCTCCGGCCTGGACCCGTTGAAGGCGCAGATCGCCGCCGATTGCGAGACCGCCCGCCGCCTGCTGGCGAGCTATGACGGGCCGGCGTTGAAGCCGCATCCCGCGGCGCCCGCGGAAGCCGCATCGGGCGCGCGCCGAACTGTTTAAGTACGACCGTTTGAGTTCCGAGTTTCGAGGATCCGATTTTGGACTACAAAGCGACCGTCTTCCTGCCCAAGACCGACTTCCCGATGCGCGGCGACCTGCCGAAGCGGGAACCGGAGATTCTCGACTCGTGGAAGCGCATGGACCTGTTCAAGAAGCTGCGCGCGACCTCCAAGGGACGCGAGAAGTTCATCCTGCATGACGGCCCACCCTATGCGAACGGCAACATCCATATCGGCCACGCGCTCAACAAGATCCTGAAGGACGTCATCAACCGCTCGCAGCAGATGACGGGCAAGGATGCGTTCTACATCCCCGGCTGGGACTGTCATGGCCTGCCGATCGAATGGATGATCGAGGAGAAGTATCGCAAGGCCGGCAAGAACAAGGACGAAGTGCCGATCAACGACTTCCGCAAGGAGTGCCGCGAGTTCGCCGCGCATTGGATCGACGTGCAGCGCGAGGAGTTCCGCCGGCTCGGCGTCGAGGGCGACTGGCACAATCCCTACACCACGATGACCAACGCCGCCGAGGCGCAGATCGTCGCCGAGATCGGCAAGTTCCTGATGAACGGCGGGCTCTATCGCGGCTCCAAGCCGGTGCTCTGGTCGGTGGTGGAGAGGACGGCGCTGGCCGAGGCGGAGGTCGAGTATCACGACCACACGTCCGACACGGTCTGGGTGAAGTTTCCGGTGGTGAAGGCGCCGGTGCCGGCGCTCGACGGGGCCAACGTCGTGATCTGGACCACGACGCCCTGGACCATCCCCGGCAACCGCGCCCTCGCCTATGGTGCCGACATCGACTATGTCGGCATCGAGGTCGCCGCGGTCTCCGATGGTGCCGCGGTGAAGCCGGGGGAGAAGCTGATCGTCGCCGGCGCCTTGCAGGATGCATTCCTCGGCGAGGCGAGGATCGAGGCGGCGAAGGAGATCTGGGCCGGCAAGGGCAGCGCGCTCGAAGGCATCGTCTGCAGGCACCCGCTGGCCGGGCTCGATCCCTACTACGCGGCCTTCGCGGTGCCGGCGCATGCCGGCGACTTCGTCACCACCGAGGCGGGCACCGGCTTCGTGCATATCGCGCCGGGCCATGGCGCCGACGACTACGTGCTGGGCACCGCGCATCGCATCGAGGTGCCGCAGACCGTGGCGCCCGACGGCAGCTATTTCGACCATGTCGGCCTGTTCGCCGGCAAGCGCGTGCTCACCCCCCACGGCAAGAAGGGCGATGCCAACCACGCCGTCATCGAGAAGCTGAAGGAAGCGGGCGCGCTGGTTGCGCACGGCACGCTGACCCACCAGTATCCGCATTCCTGGCGGTCGAAGGCGCCGCTGATCTTCCGCAACACCCCGCAATGGTTCATCTCGATGGAGAAGAACGACCTCAGAAAGATCGCGCTCTCCGAGATCGAGAAGACGCGCTTCGTGCCGCCCCAGGGCAAGACCCGGCTCTATGCCATGATCGAGAACCGGCCCGACTGGGTCATCTCGCGCCAGCGCGCCTGGGGCGTGCCGATCGCGGTCTTCGTCAACAAGAAGACGCAGGAGCTGCTGCGCGACGCGCGCGTCATGGAGCGCGTGGTCGAGGTCTTCCAGAAGGAAGGCTCCGACGCCTGGTTCGCGAGCCCGGCCTCGCGCTTCCTCGGCAACGACCACAATCCGGACGACTTCGAGCAGATCATGGACATCGTCGATGTCTGGTTCGAATCCGGCTCGTCGCACAGCTTCGTGCTGGAGCCGCGGCGCGACACGGACCTCAAATGGCCAGCCGATCTCTATCTCGAAGGCTCGGACCAGCACCGCGGCTGGTTCCATTCTTCGCTGCTGGAGTCCTGCGGCACGCGCAAGCGGGCACCCTTCGACGCGGTCTTGACCCACGGCTTCACGCTCGACGAGCAGGGCCGCAAGATGTCGAAGTCGCTCGGCAACGTGGTGGCGCCGCAGAAGGTGATGGAGCAATACGGCGCCGACATCCTGCGGCTCTGGGTGGCCGCCTCGGACTATTCCGACGACCAGCGCATCGGCCCCGAGATCCTGAAGTTCATGGCGGACCACTACCGCCGCCTCCGCAACACCTTCCGCTATCTCCTGGGCGCGCTCGAGGGTTGGCGCGAGACTGAACGACTGCCCCTGAAGGAGATGCCGGAGCTGGAGCGCTGGGTGCTTCATCGGCTCGCCGAGCTCGATGCCAAGGTGCGGGAGAGCGCTGAGAACTACGAGTTCCATGCGCTCTTCACCGAGCTGCACAACTTCTGCGCGGTCGATCTCTCGGCTTTCTATTTCGACATCCGCAAGGACGCGCTCTATTGCGACGCGCCCATGTCCACGCGCAGGCGCGCGACGCGCTCGGTTCTCTATGAAGTGTTCTCGCGGCTGACGGCCTGGCTGGCCCCGATCCTCTGCTTCACCACCGAGGAAGCCTGGCGCGCCCGGCCGTTTGCCGATGGCGAGGAGAGCGTGCACCTGCGGATCTACCCGCCGACGCCAGCCGACTGGCGCGATCCGGTGCTGGCCGCGCGCTGGGACAAGATCCGCGACATCCGCCGCGTGGTCACCGGGGCGCTGGAGCTGGCCCGCGCCGACAAGAAGATCGGCTCCGGCCTGCAGGCGCATCCCGTGGTGCATCTCTCGCCGGAACGCCGGGCGGAGCTCGACGGCGCCGATCTGAAGGAGATCGCCATCACCTCCGACGTCAGCCTAGCCAACGGTGCGGCACCCGCCGGCGCCTTCGCCCTGCCCGAGGTCGGCGGCGTTGCGGTCGTGGTCAACTTGGCCGCGGGCGAGAAATGCGAGCGTTGCTGGCAGGTGCTGCCCGAGGTGGGTGAGAACAAACAGCACCCGACCCTGTGCCGGCGCTGCTCGGGCGCGGTGGAGGCCCAAGCATGAAGCCCCGGGGCATGAGCCGCATCACGATCGCCGACCGCCGGCTGTTCCGCCTCGGCACCCTGGTCGCGGTCGGCCTGATCGCCGCCGACCAGGCGACCAAGGCGCTCATGCTGCAGGTGATGGAAGCGCATCCCTTCGGCATCCAGGTGCTGCCCTTCTTCTCGCTGGTCGCCGCCTGGAATCCCGGCGTCAGCTTCAGCCTGTTGCGCCATGCCGGCACCTTCGTGCTCGCCGGCGGCGCCATCGCGGTCTCGCTGGCGCTGCTCTTTTGGCTGACCCGGGTCGAAGCCCTGGTGACCGCGATCGGCATCGGTTGCGTGGCCGGTGGTGCCATCGGCAACGTGATCGACCGGGTCCGGGCCGGGGCGGTGTTCGATTTCCTGGATTTCTATATCCGCCTGCCCGGCAGTCAGGATTATTACCACTGGCCGGCCTTCAATTTGGCCGATTCCTGCATCACGGTGGGCGTGCTCCTGTTACTTTACGACGGGTTGTTTCATCGCGTCGATCGCGCTAAAACGGAGCAATCCTAGGAGGTTGCGGAACATGCGCAGAATCCCTGCCCCCTGGCTTTCCTTGGCACTCCTGCTGATTGGCCCGGCGATTGCCGGCTGCTCCGGCGCCAAGGAGATGCTGGGCCTGACCAAGAAGTCGCCGGACGAGTTCCAGGTGGTGAGCCGGGCGCCGTTGAGCATGCCACCGGACTACAGCCTGCGTCCGCCGAGCCCGGGCGCGCCGCGTCCCCAGGAGGGCACGCCGACCCAACAGGCGCAGGCGATCGTCACCGGGTATTCCAACCAGTCGCCCGCAACCTTGGCACCCGATCAGATCCCTTCCGTCGGCGAGGGCGAGTCGGCGTCTGCGGAATCCGCCGGCGAGGCCGCCTTCCTACAGAGCGCCAGCATGACCGGCGTCGATCCCAACATCCGCAAGCTGGTGGACCAGGAGACTGCGGCCGACGAGGCAAACTCCAAGAGCTTCGTCGACGACCTGCTGTTCTGGCGAAAGCCGGAACCTTACGGCAAGGTGGTTGATCCGGTCGCCGAGCAGAAGCGCCTGCAGGAGAATCAGGCCCTCGGCGCACCGGTCGATACCGGCGAGACGCCCATCATCGAACGGAAGAAGAAGGGCTTGCTTGAAGGCTTGTTCTAAGCGCACGCACATGCGCAGAAGGAATTTGCGGCCGGCGGGTCTCCTCGCCGGCCTCATATTTTGCATAGGCCTCGCCTTTCCGGCTCCTGCGGAGCGGGCGTGGGCCGAGCTGTTCACGGCCGACACCTTCACCCTCGACAATGGGCTTCAGGTCGTCGTGCTGCCGAAGCACCTGGCGCCGGTCGTCTATCAGATCCTGGTCTACAAGGCGGGGGCGGCCGACGGCGCCATCGGCAAGAACGGGGTCGCGCATTTCGTCGAGCACCTGATGTTCAAGGGCACCCAGCGCTTCGGCGACGGCGTGTTCAGCCGCGAGGTCGCCAAGCGCGGCGGCGACGACAACGCCTTCACCAACCAGGACGTGACCGCCTTCCACCAGCAGATCGCCAAGCGCGACCTGCCGCTGATCATGGACATGGAATCCGACCGGATGGAGGGCCTGCAGCTCACCGACGCCGTGGTTGTGCCGGAGCTCCAGGTGATCATCGAGGAGCGCCGCCAGCGCATCGAGAACAATCCCAACGCGCAGCTCTCCGAGATGATGGACGCGGCGCTCTATCTCAACCACCCCTATCGCCTGCCGGTGATCGGCTGGCACCATGAGATGGACACCTACACGACGAAGGACGCGGTCGACTTCTACGACATGCACTACGCGCCCAACAACGCGGTGCTGGTGATCGCCGGAGATGTCACCACCGACGAGGTGAAGGCGCTGGCGGAGAAATACTACGGACCGGTGCCGAAGCGCGATGTGATGCCGCGGCAACGCCTGCAGGAGCCGACGGCTTACGCGCCGCGCCGCGTGACGCAGCAGAGCCCGTTCGTCAACCAGCCCGCCGTCAGCCGTATCTATCAGGCGCCCTCCTATCGCACCGCGACCGGTAACCAGGCCTATGCGCTGCAGGTGCTGGACGAGATCTTGAGCGGCAATAATGTCGGGCGGCTCTACCGCCACATCGTCGTGGAGCAGGGGCTCGCCGACGAAGCGGGCTGCGCCTATGACCCGAGCCCTTACGACAGCGGCAGCTTCGCCTTCTGGGGCGCGCCGCGCGAGGGCGTCCCGGTCGAGAAGATCGAGGCGGCGATCGACAGTGAGATCGCCACCTTGCTGAAGGACGGCGTCACCGACCAGGAGGTGGAGGACGCCAAGCACCGGATGGAGATCTCGGCGGTCAAGTCGCGCGACAGTCTCGAAGGCGCCGCGCAGTTCGTGGCGACGCGGATCGCGACCGGCAGCACCCTGGCCGACATCCAGGCCTGGCCCGACCGCGTGAAGCTGGTGACGGCCGCCGACGTGCTCGCCGCGGCGAAGCTCGTCCTGACCCCGAACAATTCGGTGACGGGCACGCTTTTGCCGGCACCCAACGCAGTGCCCGGCGCTCCGCCACCGACAGCCCCGGCCCCGATCGGCGGAGGCATCCAGTGATCGCGGAGACTCACCGCCTCGACGCTTGCCCCCAGCCCGGCCCTCCCTCGAATCGGGGGAGGGGGAAGCAAGTGCGGCGGAGTTCTTGCCTCCCCCGATTCGCGGGAGGGTTAGGGTGGGGGTCTGCAAGGCGGCTCGCTCTGATCCCGATCCTGCTCCTCTTCGTCGCCTTCGCACCGCTCTCCGCACACGCGGTCGATATCCAGTCGGTGACCTCTCCGGGCGGGATCACCGCCTGGTTGATCGAGGACCACAGCAATCCGCTGATCTCGCTGGCCCTCGGCTTCAAGGGCGGCAGCGCCGGCGATCCGCCCGGCAAGGAGGGTCTCGCCACTTTCGTCTCGGGTCTGATGGACGAAGGCGCCGGCGACATCCCGTCGGCCGATTTCCAGAAGCGGCTGGCGGATCATGGCATCGATTTCGCCTTCGACGCCTCGCTCGACAGCTACACCGGCTCGCTTCGGTTCCTGACCGAGGATAAGGAGCTCGCTTGCGATATGCTCGGCCTCGCGCTGACCCAGCTGCGCTTCGACCCCGAGCCGGTTGCCCGGATGCGTGGTCAGTTCATCTCGATGGCCACCGATGCCGAGCGCGATCCGGAATCGCTCGCGCAGGATGCGCTCAATCGGCTGATCTTCCCTGGCCACGCCTATGCGCGGCGCAGCGACGGCACGGCGCAGTCGCTGCAGGCGATCACGGTCGATGACTTGAAGGGATTCGTCACCACCAACTTCGCCCGCGACCGGCTCTTTGTCGCGGTGGTGGGCGACGTGACCGCGGACCAGCTGAAGCCGCTGCTCGACCGCGCCTTCGGCGCGCTGCCGGCGAAGAGCCCTGCCATCGCAATCCCCGATGCAAAGGTCGAGGACCAGGGCGGGCTCGCGGTGATCGAGCGCGATCTGCCACAGACCATCCTTCTGTTCGGCGCGCCGGGCATCAAGCGCGACGATCCCGACTTCTTCCCGGCCTATCTCGCCAACTACACGCTGGGCGGCGGCGGCTTCTCCTCGCGACTGACCAATGAGGTGCGCACGAAGCGCGGCCTCACTTATGGCATCGATACCGATCTCGTGACCCTCGACCATG
This sequence comes from Candidatus Cybelea sp., assembly GCA_035542015.1. Classification (GTDB taxonomy): domain Bacteria; phylum Pseudomonadota; class Alphaproteobacteria; order Dongiales; family Dongiaceae; genus Dongia. The sequence continues at coordinate 16,060 of DATKMF010000236.1, read as the reverse complement.
CCGGCGCCATCATGGGCGGCGCGCAGACCCGCAGCGCCGCCGCGGCGCAGGTGATCGATCTGACCCGTGCCGAATGGACCAAGATGCAGACCGACGGTCCGACGCAGGAGGAGCTCGACGCCGCCAAGACCTATCTGCTCGGCACCTACATGCAGAACTTCGCCACCACGGCTTCGGCGGCGCGCACCCTGCTCGGCATCCAGATGGAGCATCTCGGCATCGATTACCCCACCAAACGCGAGACCGAGATCGGCGCGGTGACGCTCGATCAGGCGAAGGCGGCGGCGAAGAGGCTGTTCGATCCCAACAAGCTGGTCGTGCTCGCCGTCGGCTCCTCGCAAGGGCTCAAGCCGACACGGCAGGTTCCATAGCGCCTCGCTCTAACGCTTCTTCGCGGTGTCGATCTCCCAATAGGGCGGATCGCCGAACGCCTGCCGGAGACAGTCGGCGACGGCGCGCAGCTTGGCCGAAGGTTGTCGCCCTTCGGCATGGGCGAGATAGATCCACTCGGCTTCCGGCTTGGCACCGAGATCGATCGTCTTCAACCTCCCTGCCTTGATCGCGTCGCCGGCGATGAAGGTCGGCAGCAAGGCGATGCCGAGACCCGCGATCGCCGCGTCGAGCACCATCGCACCGTTGTTGGCGCGGAAGGCGACCGTGCCGCGCACGACCATCGCCTCGCCCTTCGCATCGATGAACCGCCAATCGGCGGCGCCCCGGTTGGTGTAGAAGACGCCGCGATGCCTCTCGAGGTCGCCGAGCGACTTCGGCACACCGGCGCGCGCGAGATAGTCCGGCGCCGCCACCAGGACACGGCGGCTCGGTGCCAGCTTCCAGACCACGAGCCGATTGTCGTCGATGGGACCATGCCGCAGGATGGCGTCAAATCCTTCCGCGGCCGCGCTGACCCGGCGGTCGTCGAGGTCCAAGGTGAGCTCGATGGCCGGATTGGCGGCGAGGAAGGGATAGAGGGCCGGCCCGAGATGGAGTTGCCCGAAGGTAACCGGTGCCGAGATCCGGATCGGTCCGGTGAGCCGGCCGCGCCGCTCGGCGATCTCCGTCGTCGCGTCCTCCACCTCGCGGGCGATCCGGGTGGCGCGCTCGAGGAAGGCGGCCCCATCCTCGGTAAGGGCCAGCTTCCGCGTGGTCCGGCGCAAGAGCACCGCGCCCAGCGATCTCTCCAATCCGGCTAGGCGCTCGCTGATCACGGATTTCGGCAGGCGCAGGCGCCGCGCGGCGGCGCTGATCGAGCCCTCCTCCGCCACGGCGACGAAGGCGGCGATTCCGTCCAGCTTCAACATTGTTCGGTATATCCGGAAGAAAGTTTCATAATTGGAACACTAATCCGGACAACGAAGAATGGCCATTCTCCTCGGCATACCCGCTAGGGGGAGCAAAAGGAGCCCATCATGAACCGCTTGAAAGACAAGGTTGCCATCGTGACCGGTGCCAGTTCCGGCATCGGCCGCGTGACCGCAAAACTGTTTGCCGCCGAGGGCGCCAAGGTCGTCGTCGGCGCCCGGCGCAAGGAAGAGCTCGACGCCCTGGTCTCCGAGATCGCGGCCGGCGGCGGCGAAGCCGTTGCCCTGGCCGGCGACGTGAAATCCGAAGCCTATGCCAGCGACCTGGTCGCCCTGGCGGCGAAGCGCTTTGGCCGGCTGGATATCGCCTTCAATAACGCCGGCACGATCGGCGAAGCCGGCCCCTCGACCGGCGTTTCGGAAGCCGGGTGGAGCGACGCGATCGCCACCAATCTCACCAGCGCCTTCCTCGGCGCCAAGCACCAGATCGCCGAGATGCAGAAGCATGGCGGCGGTTCGGTGATCTTCACCTCGACCTTCGTCGGCTACAGCTTCGCCTTCCCGGGCGTCGCCGCCTATGCCGCGAGCAAGGCCGGCCTCATCGGCCTCACCCAGGCGCTGGCCGCCGAGTTCGGGCCGAGCCAGATCCGCGTCAACGCCATCCTGCCGGGCGCGGTCGATACGCCGATGTATCGCGGCATGAACAACACCGCGGAGTCGCAGGGCTTCGTCACCAACCTGCACGCGTTGAAGCGCGTGGCGACGCCGGAAGAATTGGCGCGCTCGGTGCTCTATCTCGCGTCGGACGATGCCAGCTTCGTGACCGGCACGGCGATGCTGGTCGATGGTGGCGTGTCGATCACGCGAACCTGAGACCGAGGCAAGGCAATCGCGGCTGAACGCTTCTTACTTCGTCGTCCGCTCGGGCTTCGGCGGTTTCACACGATTCGTGGAACCGCCGCTGCTGACCGAGCCTGAATCCGTCTCGGAGCCGCCGCCGAGGATGCTTTGCACCAGGCGATCGAGCAGACCCGGCTCATCGGCGCTGGCGGTCGCGGTCGCGGGGAGCGGAGCGGGTTCGCCGGCGGCGATCATGCCGCCGGCGCCGGCCGGCAGCGGGATCGGCTGCGGCGGCGTTCCGGCCAACGCTTCCAGCATGTAGTCGTGCCAGATATCGACCGGCAGGGAGCCGCCGGTCACCTTGTTCATCGGCTGATTGTCGTCGTTGCCGACCCACACACCCGTCACCAGCTGCGCGGTCAGGCCGATGAACCAGGCGTCGTGGTAGTTCTGGCTGGTGCCGGTCTTGCCCGCGGCGGGGCGATCGATCTGCGCGTGCTTCCCCGTGCCCCAGTCGACCGTCGCCGACATCACGTCCAGCATCTCCCGCACGGCGACCGGCGAGGCCACCGTGCCGAGGCCGCCGCCGCTGCGCTGATAGAGCACCTTGCCGTCGCGCGTCGCGATGCGCGTGATGCCATAGGGCAGCACGCCTTCGCCGCGGTTGGCGAAGGTCGCATAGGCCGCCGTCATCTCCAGCACCGTGGTCTCGCTGGTGCCGAGCGCGATCGAGGCATCGTTGCCGAGCGGCGTGTCGATGCCGAGACGCTTCGCCGTTGCGATCACGTTGGAACGCCCGGCACGCTCGGAGAGCTGAACGGCGACCGAGTTCAGCGATCGCGCGAACGCTTCGCGCAAGGTGACGTTGCCGTAGTATTTGTCGTTGTAGTTGCCCGGTCGCCAATTGCCGATCGAGATCGGCGTGTCCACGAACTGCGCTTCCGGCGTCAGCCCCTGCTCGAAGGCGGTGAGGTACACGAAAGCCTTGAAGGAGGAGCCCGGCTGGCGCATCGCCTGGGTCGCGCGGTTGTACTGGCTCTGCTTGTAGTCGAGCCCGCCCACCATCGCGCGCACCGCCCCGTCGGGCGTCAATGAGACCAGCGCGGCCTCGCTCGCATTCTGTGCCGGCCCCTCCTTGGCGATCACCTGGGCGAGGTCGCGCTCGGCGAAGGACTGCGCTCGCGGATCGAGCGTGGTCTGCACCACGAGATCGGCGTTGGTGTAGCTGATGTAGGACGAGACCTGGTCGAGCGCCCAGTCCGAGAAGTAGCGTCCACCCGGCGGCATCGGCGTGTTGTCGGCCGCATCGGCGGATTCGGTGCCCGCCTGGTTGGCCTGCGCCTCGGTGATGAAGCCGGCGGAGACCATGTTGTCGATGACCAGCTGGGCGCGGGTCGCCGAGGCGATCGGATCGTTCAGCGGGTTGTAGCGCGAGGGCGCCTTCAACATGCCGGCGAGCATCGCCGCCTGCAGCAGCGACACGTCCTTCGCGGACTTGCCGAAATAGCGACGCGCCGCCGCATCGACGCCGTAGGTGCCGGAGCCGAAATAGACCCGGTTCAGATAGAGCTCGAGAATCTGGTTCTTGGTGAAATGGTGCTCGAGCCAGAAGGAGAGCAGCAGCTCCTGGCCCTTGCGATGCAGCGAGCGCTCTGGCGTCAAGAACACGTTCTTGGCGAGCTGCTGGGTGATCGTGCTGCCGCCCTGCACCAGCCCGCCCGAACGCAGATTGACGAAGGCCGCACGCAGGAGGCCGATCGGATCGATCCCATAGTGATGATAGAAGCGGCGGTCTTCGGTCGAGAGCACGGCGGCCGGCAGATAGCCGGACATCTCGTTCAAGTGCACGAACTCGCCGTAGAGGTCGCCGTAGCTGGCGATCAGGCTGCCGTCGGCGGCGAGCAGCGTGATGCTGGGCTGGCGCTTGATGTCGTTGAGGCCGCTGACATCGGGCAGGTCATAGGCGCACCAGCCGAGGAACAGCAGGAGCGCGAAGCCGCACCAGATGGCGCTCACCGCGCCCCACTTCAAGGTGCCCCAGAAGAGACGCCGTTTCCAGGACGAGGGCCGCTTGTTTTGGACCTTCCGTGTTCGCTCTGCCATACGCTTCTTCTAGCCGATTCGCGGTTACAGGCGAATGCCCACGCGAACCGGCTCAAGTCGCGGTTATGACGGCGGATTACGGCGAAAGCGGGGCGCCTTCGGGTCGCCCTCGGGAAGATTAGGCGCTGGCGCTCCGCAGCGGCGAAGCTTCGGGCCCACGGCCCCGCGTCTGGCCGTTCTCCAGCTGCATCAGCACTTCGGTGATGCGCTGGTCGAAGGATTGATCCGGGTTCGGGCCGCCGAGCTCCTGGTCGATCACATGGAGCACTTCGCCGCGCCAGCCGGTCGGCGCGAAGCCGAAGCGGCGTGAGCGTACGTTGCGCGACAGCTCGACCAGACGGACGAACAGGGTCTTCAGCTTGGGCTCGAAGCCGCAATGCTCGAACAGCCGTTCAGCGCCGCGCCCGCTCTCGTCGGCGATGAGCAGGCGCACGTTGCGGGTCGGGATCTTGGCCTGGACCGCCAGCGCCGGCACCAGGAAGGTGAAGTTGCCGAGGCAGAGCGCGCGGATGATGAGACTCGTCGTCAGCAGCTTGTTCTCCGCGAGGCGGTCCACCAGGGTGCGGATCTCGTCCGCCGACTGGTCGAGCGCGAAGCTGGTCAGGAGAACATGCTCGCGGCCATGCTGGATCAGCCGCGAAACCCGGTAGGCCGGGAGATCGTAGCGCTCGATCAGGCGCTGCAGCACCTTGCCCCCGACCACCGCGGTCAGTCGCTCGACGATGGCGAGCGGCAACGTGCTGCGATGGCTCACTGCCTCCACCACCGGCGCATTCTCGGCGAAGCGGTCGAGCAGCCGGTGCAGCGAGGCGGGCTCGATCTCCGCATTGTCGTTGGTGGCGACGCGGAGCACGCAGACCTCGTCCTCGGTCTTGATGAGGGCGGTGGAGACCGAACCCGCCAGAGTACGGCGCTTGGCGATGGCGCGCGCATGACCGATCGAATGCCGATCGATCACGGCAAGCAGGTCCTCGTCGGAGAGCGCCAGCGACTCGGCCAGAATCGGCTCGGCGACCTCGAGGACGTCATTGGCGAGCTTCAGCGCGAGGCGATGGTCGAGCCAGGGCACGTGCTTGAGGAACTTCGAGAGCTCGGCGCGAATCTCGATCTCGGCCTCGGGCAGCACGCGGTCGATGATCTGATAGGCGATCAGCCGCTCTTCCGTGCCCACGACGCCGCTCGCCAGCACTTCGCCGACGCGAAGCATGGTGGAGGCGCGGTTCGCGGGCGATCGGTCGGCCGCCAACCTATCGACATCTTCCTGAGAGAGATAAGCCAAAGCGATCATCCCCGAGTCCAAGTGAGTCCTCGCCGTTCAACGGGCATGTTCAGGCTGCGAGCGACTCCATTTCTACAATACTCAATTTGGCACCGCAACTTTAAAATCAAGTAAATCATATAGTTGGCATAATAAACAATCACCACGTTCAATAAAACCAAATAAAACCTGTATTCGCGTCGGATTTTGCCGGCATTTGCCGCGAATCCGCCCGCCGCCGCTTGCCGAGCAGATTCCATGCCGGGAGCGCTTCTTGCCTTGCCGCTTGCGATCGCTATGATGCGCGCCGTTTCCGGACGGGGCGCCCCTGTGGCGGAATTGGTAGACGCGCCTGACTCAAAATCAGGTGGATTCACATCCGTGCTGGTTCGAGTCCGGCCAGGGGCACCAAATCGGGGGGCACCATACGTGCCGGGGGTGAAAGATCCCTTGTGTGAAATTGCCATGCCGCCCCCGACCCGACGCAGTTTCAGACCCGGCTCCCGAGGCCGGCCCCACCGCTCCCTGAACCTCACCGCGGGACCTGATGCCGGCCCGCCGCAACCCGATCCGTCATAAGTCTCGCGGGCCGGTCTTTGTTCCCAAGTTTTTTCAAGTTTCTGTCGATTCCTCAGCCCTTTATCCCAGGCAGGGTCGACTCGGCGACCGGGCTCACCGCTGATGCGCCGGCCGGTTGACCATCGCGACATGGCGGCGGTCGGATATTTCTCCGACTGGAGCCTCGAGCCCGGCCGCCAGGCGGAGTTTCATCTTTCCAGCCCCGATCCCGACGTGGCGGTGCGGCTGTTGCGGCTGGACCGGCTGCGACCGGAAGCCCCGGCGTGGCCGATCGCCGCAACCGCCCCCGTCGAGCGCCAGACGCTCGACCTCGGCTCCTCCGTCGCGGTCGAGCTCGCGGGGCTGACCTTGCCCACCGGGGCCTGGGCCATCACGGTCGAATTCAGCCTGACCGTCCCGCCGGAAGATCGTGCCCTGATCGCCGCCGGGCCAATCTCGCTTGGCTTTGACCGGGCCGGGGCAATCGAGCTGACCGGCCCCTCGGGACGCAGCACCGCTTCGGTCCTGCCGACCGCGCGCTGGATGGTCGCCCGGCTGGAGCAGCGCGGCGCCATGGTCGGGGCCGAGGTCACCGCATGCGCCGGTGGCCGCAGCTTGGCGACGCTGCAGCTTTCGGCGCCGGCCTTCGCGCCCGCCGGGTTCAGGCTCGGCAAGGCCGATGCTGGGGATCGCCCCAGTCTCAATGCGCGGCTCGGACGGGTGGCGCTGCATGAGAAGGCTGATCGCTCGGTCGCCACCGGGCGTTTTCCGCCGGTCGGCCGGCCGGAGATGCTCGAAGGCGCCGGCGCGCGGCTCCGCATCGAGAACGCGCCGACCTTCGCGCTGCGCTCCGCGCGCTGGGATGGCAGCGCAAACGGTCCCGAGGCGGCGCCCGATCACTATGACGCGATCGCGCTGCACGACGACGATCTTTGCGATCTGCGCTGGCCGGTCACCCACAGCTTCACAGTGCCGGAGGATGCGCCGTCGGGCGTCTATGCCTTCGAGACGCGCAGCGGCGACGAAGTCATGCGCTGGCCGTTCTTCGTCACCGCAGGTCGGCGGTCGGCCAACCTCGTGTTCCTGGTGCCGAGCTTCACCTATCTCGCTTACGCCAACGAGCGCCTGCCGCCCGAGCGCTTTCCCTGGATCGGCGACGACCGCGGCCATCGCTTCGCCCGCGCCAACCAACTCACCAGCCTCTATGACGAGCACAACGACGGAACGGGCGTCTCGCTGGCGAGCCGACGCCGCCCCCTCGTCACCATCCGCGACGATTACCTCTACCCGCTCTGTGGCGCGCCGCATCTGCTGCCGGTCGATCTCCAATTGCTGCGCTTCCTCGACGAGCATGGCATCGCGGTCGACATCCTGACCGACGAAGCGCTCGACGGCGATGGCGCGGCAAGGCTCGACGGCTATCGCGGCCTCGTCACCGGCAGCCATCCCGAATACTGGACACCAAGGATGCGTGATGCGGTCGACGCGTTCAACGGAAAGGGCGGCGCGATTGCGTATCTCGGCGGCAATGGCTGCTATTGGGTGACTGCCTCGGACGCGCGCGGCATCGAGGTGCGGCGCGGCCAGTCCGGCATCCGCACCTGGAGTGCCGAGCCCGACGAGACCTGGCTTGCGACCCGCGGCGAACGCGGCGGATTGTGGCGCGAGCGCGGTGCGGCCGAGCATCGCCTGCTCGGCGTCGGGATGACCGCCATGGGTTTCTCGCAAGCGCTGCCGTTTCGCCGCAGCGCGGCATCGTGGACGCCCGATCTGGCCTGGCTGTTCGAGGGCATCGGCGATGCGCCGATCGGCGATTCCGGTCGCGTGCTCGGCGGCGCGGCCGGCTATGAGATCGACGCGCGGCGCGCGGATCTCGGGACGCCACAGGAATCCGTCGTGCTGGCGACGGCTGAGGACTTCGATGCAGGTTATGTGCCGGACGACGAGTCCGCGGCGTGCGATGCGATTCGGGCGGAGATGGTGCTGACGCAAAGAGCGGGCCGTGGCCTGGTGTTCGCGGCAAGCTCGGTCGCATGGTGTGGCGCTCTGCCGCAGCGCGGCACCATGAATGCGGTGGGACGCATCACACTCAATCTGTTGCACGGGCTGCTGCATCGGCTGTTGCATCGCATCACGAGTTGAGCGCGCCGCAGCGGTGCGCTGCACATGCTGCATCACGGCATATGTCGCCAAGCGAAGCTGTCGTCATGAAAGCTCCATGTCGACATGCGAAAAAATTTCACGCCCGATCGCTATTGCGATGGCGCGACGCGCGCACCATGATTCGTTGATCGTCGGGGGACGTGTCTCGGGGGTCGTTTCGGATCGATATCGGGGAAGCGTTCGAATATCAGGGAGGTTGCCTTGACTTTTCAGCTCGTATCCCCTTCCACACTGCACGATCGCGCCAAGACCATGATCGAGTTCGAGGCCCAGTATGACGGCAAGCCGCTGGTCTGCTCGATCAGCCGCCGCGTGCTCGAGCAGCTCGGCAATCGCGACGGCGCCAGCACCGAAGAGCTCCTGGCGCTGTTCGAGGAGCATCGCCCGACCATCGCGGCGATGGTGCGGCGGAAATACGAGGTCGGCGTGGTCGACTTCGTCGGCAAGGTCGTGGTCACGACCGCCGATCTCAATCGCCAGACGGTGACGCTGAAGACGGTGACGCTGAGCTGACGCGCCGGTTGCGGCGCTACTTCGTCAGCTGGATGCGGATGGCGCGCGCCGGATCGGGCTGCGCGGCGATGGTGGTAAGCGCCGCCTGATAATGCGGCTGGCCGGCATCCTTCGAGGTCTTGGAGCGCAGCCGCTGCCGGGCGCTCTTCAGGTTGCTGGCGCTCAAGCCGCGCTTGGCCGCGACGTAGTCGATCGCCTCCTGGATCGGCATCTGCTCATACTGGTTGAGCGCATCCACCAGCGCGGCGGCGAGGGCGAGATCGGGCGAGGCGCCCGCCGGCTTCTTGTCGTTCGCCGCGGTCGCGCTGGGCTCGAGCAGGCTCGGCACCGTGCCGCGGTTCAACTCCTCCAGGGCCTGGACCAGCTTGTTGACGACGGCAAGCCCTTCGACGGGGGCGCCATCGCCAGCGGCGATCTCCCAGAGCGCCCGCAGCGCGGTCACGGTGGCGACCCGACGGGCCTGGGGATCGCGGGCCAAGGCGTGCTCGGCGGCGGCGCGCTTCACCTGGGCGATGCGGGCGTCCTTCTCCTTGAGATCCATGCCGGCTCTCCGTCGCGACTGATATTGAGGGAAGCGCGCCGCAATCCAACCCGAGGCGGCGGCGCTTCGGCCATGGTGCCCAGGAATGATGACGGCAGCAAGCGCGCCGACGGGGTCGGATCGTCCCGGCGGACAACCTGGCTATCGATAAAGCGAGGTGCCGGTCTGTTATCGGGCGGCGAGTCCAGGATCATGTGTAAGAAATCATATGCTTGAGGTGGGGCGGTTTCATCGATAGGGTCGCGAGAAGCGCCGTGCGTCGGGCACGGGCAAGACAACAGAACCGCAGCCCAGGGCCGCCCGTGCGGCCCGGGGGAGACCGGCCGGTCAACGGCGGCTCCGGCTGCGTCGGGAGGGGAAAATGGGGAACGTGATCGACACCGGCCTGAAGCGCCTGCCGCTTCGCCACCAGATCAAGGAGGCGATCATCGAGCGGATCGTCAGCGGCAAGCTGCGCTCCGGCGACCGTCTGGTCGAGATGAAGATCGCGGCCGAGTTCGGCACCAGCCAGGCGCCGGTCCGGGAGGCGTTGCGGGAGCTGGAGGCGATCGGTTTCCTCTCCTCCTCGCCGCATCGCGGCGCCTATGTGCGCGACTTCTGGCGCGAGGGCCTGAAGGAGTTCTTCGCCGTACGGGGCGCGCTCGAGGAATCCGCCACCCGCGCCGCGATGCCCATGGCCGACGAGGACCTGACGCGGCTCGAGACCGAGCTCCGGGAGATGCATGACGCCGCGCTGCGCAGGGATCTGGACGCGCTCGCCGCGCACAGCGTCGCCTTCCACGCCGTCATCGTGAAGGCCGCGCGCAATGAGCTCCTCACCACGGTCTGGCAATCGCTCTGCATCGAGACCCGCACCACGGTGACGCTGCTCGCGGCCGGCGACGATCTGGTCCGGCTGGCCGACACCCATCGCGAAATCATCGACACGATCCGGAGCGGCGATGTGGAAGCCGCCTGCCGCGCGGCGCGCGAGCATCAGACCGTGTTCGAGCAGTTGCCCGGGCTGGAGCACAGCGCGACGGATCGCGAGGAGACGCCGCCCATCGCCGCACGCGCCGGATAGCGCGCCGCGGGCTTGCTTGACACCTCTCCGCCGGCCCCGGAATGTCTGCGGCATCCGGGGACTTCGAGGCGTGTCCCCGTCACGACGCAGAGATCGACATGCAGCAGCGCACCCAGCCCGAGCCCCCGTCCGGCGCAAAATCCGCCGCCTTCGGCTGGGTGGATGACAACCGCCACACCCTCTCCGAATGGAACCAAGTCATCTGGAATTACGCGGAGCCCGCGCTGCGCGAATACAAGTCGGCCGCCTGGTATTGCGACCGTCTGACCAAGGAGGGCTTCAAAGTGGAGGCCGGCAGCGGCGGCATGCCGACGGCGTTCTCCGCGACCTTCGAGAACGGCGACGGACCCGTCATCGCCGCCTATGCCGAGTACGACGCGGTGCCGGGCAATTGCCAGCAGGCGGCGCCGAAGAAGGGCCCGCGGCCGGGCCTGAGCAAATACGCGGCGGGTCACACCGATCCGCATTCCGCCCTCGGCATCGGCGCCTTGGGCGGCGCGCTCGCCGCCAAGGCCGCGATGCAGAAGCACGGCATCAAGGGCACGATCCGCTTCTTCGGCGAATGCGCGGAGAAGCTCCGGCTCTCCAAACCCGTGCACGCGGCCAAGGGCTACTACGACAAGCTCGACGCCGCGATCAGCTTTCATCCCACTTACATGCTGCCGCTCTGCAACACCGTGCGCTGGGACACCCATTGCGGCGCCGCCTATCTCTGCATCTACAGCTTCGAATGCGTGGAGCCGGAATACTGGGGCTCGGCCGATGCGGCGAGCCCGATCCCGGCCTCGCATATCGCGGCGCGGGCGCCCGGCGCCAATGACGCGCTCTTCACCATGTTCGGACTGACCAAGCAGCTGCAGTCCTCGATACTGCCCTTCACCACCGGCTGGTCGATCTCCGAGGCGATCCTGACCGCGGGCCAAGCGACCGCGGACAACCTGCCCGCTCACGTGTCGCAGATCCAGTACATCTGGCGCGTGCCCGATCTCGGCATGGCCGAGCAGGTGCTGCGCGTGCTCGACAACAATGCCGAGGCGGCGGCGCGCGCGGCGCATTGCCGCTGGCGCCGGATCTGGGTCAGCCGCTCGCGTCCCGGCCTGCCCAACCATGCGATGGCGAAGACCGTGTTCGAGAATCTGCGGCTGGCCGGCGCGCCCAAATGGGACGGCGATGCGATCGCCGCCGCGCAGGCGATCCAGCAGGAGCTGGGATTGGAGCCGATGCAGCGGCCCTATATCGACGCGATCGAGCGGCTGATCGAGCCCGAGGAGGCCGAGCGCCTGCTTCGGCGCAACCTGCCGCCGAGCCAGTTGAACTCGACCTCGGACGACTACACCGAATACTGCTGGCATGCGCCGACCGCGCGTTTCTATATCGGCCGGCCGATGCTGAAGGCCCCGCGCGGCTTCCACTATCCGGATTGGGCACTGAACGCGCTCGGCGGCATCCCCTCCTGCATCGACCCGATGATCGAGACCGCGTCGAAGACCATCGCCGGCACGATCATCGATCTGCTGACCCGGCCCGAGCTGCTGGAAGCCGCCAAGACCGAGTTCCGGGAGCGCACCGGCGGCGGGATCGGCGGCGAGAACTGGATCGGACCGCAGCTCCCCAAGGATTTTCAGCCTCCCATCGCCTATCGATGGCCGGAATACGTCACCACAAGCCGGGGCGAGGAATGGTGGATTCCGGCGGCGCCGGACGAGTGAATCGCACCGAATATCGCGCTATTCCGCCGCATTCCCGCAGTTGACATGAATCAACGCGGGGGGATGGGCGCTAGGCTATCCCATAGTCTCGAATCTCCCGGCAGTGTTGCGCGGATTCACGATCGATGCATGCAACCTATCTTTCTCAGTCCGTATTGGACGCTTCGGAGCAACCTCCGACGGCCGAGGAGCGGCGGCGCTTGCGCCGGCTCTCCCTGTTCTCCGGCGCGAGCGAGACCAGCATCCAGGATCTGCTGAGCCGCGTCGCCGTGGTCGGCGTCGGCCGGCACCAGCTTGCCGCCCGCGAGGGCACGACGCCGCAGAATCTGATGGTGGCGATCAGCGGCCGGCTGGCGCTGCTGACGCAGGTTCCCGGCGATCAGCCGGTGGTGATTGGCATCGTCGGTCGCGACGAGCTGGTGATGCCGAGCGTGGCGCTCGCCGGTGCGCCCTATCCGCTGTCGGCGCGGGCGGTGGAGGATGTGCGGATCGCGCTCATTCCCCTGGCCGAGCTTTGGTCGGTCGCCGCACGCGACCATGGTTTCGCGCTCGAGCTGGCGCGGCTGGCCGGCGGCGAGTGGCAGACGCTGCTCGCGCTTCTGAAGGACTATCGCCTGCGTTCGGCGCCGCAACGCTTCGCCGCCTATCTGGTGCGGCTCGCGCATGAGTCCGGCCGGCCGCAGATCGGCGCGGCCGAAGTGGCGCTCGCCGACGACCGCAAGACGCTGGCGAGCCTGCTCGGCATGACGCCGGAGAACCTCTCCCGCACCATCGCCCAGTTCCGTGAGCGCGGCGTCGTCGTCTCCGGCCGCAACGTCGCCATCGCCGACCTCGGCACACTTGCCGCCTTCGCCGGTATCGAGACCGAGGCGCCGCAAGCGCCCGGCGAGCACCCCCGTTGAAGTGAGCCGCATCCGCGTGGGATGGTTCCGCCTGCACGAGCAGGAGGGAATCATCGCATGCGCAATCCGGAATGGCGTCCCGCAAGCGTGGCGGCGCAGGGTCTCGGCTGGATCGAGCCCAAGACGGGTGCCATCAGTCCGCCGATCCACATGTCCAGCACCTTCCTGCGCGATCCGGACAACCAGTATCGCACCGGCCACAGCTACATCCGCGACGACAACCCCGCCTTCGAGCAGGTGCAAGCGCTGCTGACCAAGCTCGAAGGCGGGGCCGGCGCGCTGCTGTTTTCCTCCGGCATGGCCGCGGCGACCAGCGTGTTCCTGGCGCTGAAGCCCGGCGATCACGTGATCGTCCCCGAGCAGATCTACTACGGAATCAAGAAGTGGCTGAACGGATTCGCGCAGCCCTGGGGCCTCGCCGTCGAGTTTGTCGACATGACCGATCTCGACGCGGTCAAGCGCGCGGTGCGGCCGGGTGCCACCAAGCTGGTCTGGAGCGAGACGCCGGCCAATCCGGTCTGGTCGGTCACCGATCTCGCCGCGGTCGCCGAGATCGCGCATGCGGCGGGCGCCAGGTTCGCGACCGATTCCACCGTGGCGACGCCGGTGTTTTCGAAGCCGCTCCAACTCGGCGTCGACATCGTCATGCATTCGGCCACCAAGTTCCTGAACGGCCATTCCGATCTCTGCGCGGGCGCGCTGGTGACGGCGAAGGAAGACGAGTTCTGGGCCCGCATCCTCACCCTCCGCACCCAGCTCGGGAGCGTCCTCGGCTCGGTCGAAGCCTGGCTGCTGCTGCGCGGCATGCGCTCGCTCTTCCCGCGGGTCGAACATGCCGCGCGTTCGGCGCAGCTTCTTGCCGAGCGCCTGCACGCCCATCCGCAGGTCGCCTCGGTGCTCTATCCCGGACTCCCGGATTTCAGGGGCCACGCCGTGGCCGTGCGGCAGATGCACGGCGGCTTCGGCGCCATGCTCTCGATCCGCGTCAAGGGCGGCGAAGCGAGCGCGGTCAAGACCGCGGCCAATGTGCACCTGTGGAAGCGCGCGACCTCGCTCGGCGGCACCGAGAGCCTGATCGAGCATCGCGCCAGCATCGAGGGCCAATACTCGACCACGCCGAAGGACCTGCTGCGCCTCTCGGCCGGGCTCGAAGATGCGCACGATCTCTATGACGACCTCGCCGCGGCGCTCGACACGGCGCATCGGAACTGAGTGATGGCGACAATTCTCATCCTCGGCGCCAGCCGCGGCCTCGGCGCGGCTTTGGTCGAAGGACTGCCGCGCAAGGGCGACGTCGTCTACGGCCTCTCACGCTCGACGCCGCGCTGGCTGAAGCAAAAGTCGACCGTGAAGCGGCATTGGATCGAGGCCGATCTCGCCGAGCTCGGCGCGGTGGCCGTCGCCCGCGAGATGGTCGGCAGGCAGCCGATCGATGCGCTGATCCATGTCGCCGGCATCTGGGACGAGGAGCCGTTCGAGGCGATGCACGACGACGAGGTGGCCGAGATCCTCGACGTCAACCTGCGCGCCTTCCTCGCCTTCGCCCGCGGCCTCGCCCCGCTTCTTCGCCGCGCGGAGCACGCCAAGATCATCGCCATCGGCTCGATCAACGGGCTCGACAACGGCGACATGACCGCCGTCGCCTACTCCGCCGCCAAGTTCGGCCTGCGCGGGGCCGCCCAGGCCCTCCGCCAGCATTTCCGCAAGGACGGCATCGCGGTCACCTGCCTCTCGCCCGGCTCCATCGCCAGCGAGTTTCCCCATGGCGCGGACGCAGCGGCCCTGAAGAAGCACCGCGGCCGGCGCATGCCGGTGGGCGACATCGTCGCCCTGATCCGCTGCATCCTCGACCTCTCCCCGGCCGCCTGCGTCAAGGAGATCGCCATGCCGGCGCTGAAGGATGGCGGTGTGTAGGCGGAAATTAGGTCAGAGAATCTGGCCTGCTAACTTGCTGATATTGGCTCTTGGTTGACAGAGCGCACATAATAGTGTAGGGTCTCGATGACCCTACGATGTGTGGCACGAGCTGGCTCGACCGCTTAGACATCGACATCCAACCGGCAGGATACAGTGGCTGTATCGCACGGGACAGAGATCCCTGGTCCCTCTTGGTCGGGCGTGATTCCGATGGGCGCAAGCTGGAGCGACTTCCATTAAAGGACGCCCCGCAGTGACGTGCGAAGGGGAATTCGTGTCTGACCTCGATTTGCACGACGCTTCACTGCAGCAGTCGAACGACAACGCTATTGCGATGAGAAGAGGCAGCGGACATGACGCCGAAGAACGAGGCGATCTACGATCCTCAGGAATTGGAGCGGCAGTTGGTCATTCGAGAGAATGCCGGTGACGTCGCCGGCATGACCGCGTTGTTCGAGCCGGACGCGGTGATCGAGCTCAATGACGGACGGCTGGTGCGCGGCAAGGACGCTATTCACGCGTTCTTCACCGAGCTCCAGGTCACCGGGTTGGGACCGGAAGGACGAAGGTTCAAGCTCGGGGATCAGCGCCCGGCGCTCATCTGCGGCGACCTGGCTCTCACCTCGACGCGCAGCATCGATGGCGACGTGACCACCGAGGTGGCGCGGCGCCAAGCCGATGGAACCTGGCTCTGGATCATCGACCGGTGGTCCGTCAGCTGGTGATGGACGGGTTTTCCGTCACCTACGGCGCTATCGGCCGTCTGAGCTGCTCTGAGCAGGAATCGCACTCTGACATGAAGTAATCGCGGTCGGCTGCTCTCCATCCTAAGCTTGGGGACCGGTAGCAACGGTCCATTCAGCAAGGAGTGAGGAGAGCAGCCATGGAACGGTATGTCGGCCTCGATGTGTCGATGGAAGAGACTTCGATGTGCGTGCTGGATTCGACAGGTTCGGTAGTTTGGGAAGGCAAGGCCGAGACGGCACCATTGGCGTTGTTGCGTACGCTGCACCTGGGCACCGGAGGCGGTGAGGGTCGGGCTGGAGTCTGGTCCGCTCTCGACTTGGCTGTGGCACGCGTTGCGTTCGGCCGGCATTTCGGTGATATGCATCGATGCTCGGCACGCAAAGGCGGCGTTGTCGATGCGGTTGAACAAGACCGACCGCAACGATGCGCAGGGATTGGCGCAGTT